>CALGGN010000370.1 GCA_937915915.1 uncultured Selenomonas sp.
TCAGCATTCCTACAAGCGGTGCAACTGTCGGCAGGATCAAGCAGATAATGATCGTTACAACGATTGGAAAAAGAATACGCTCCAGTTTCGATACGGGACGAAGCTGTTCCATTTTGATCTTGCGTTCCTTTTCCGTTGTCAACAATTTCATTATCGGCGGCTGAATGATCGGTACCAGTGCCATATAGGAGTAAGCTGCTACTGCAATCGGTCCCATCAATGAGCTCTGTGATAGTTTTCCTGCCAGAAAGATTGAGGTTGGCCCATCGGCTCCGCCAATGATGGATACTGCAGCTGCTGCTTTGTCTGTAAATCCAAGTGCCATCGCTCCTATATATGCTGCAAAGATTCCAAATTGTGCTGCAGCACCAAGCAAAAAGCTCTTCGGATTTGCAATCAACGGTCCGAAATCTGTTAATGCGCCAACTCCCAGGAATATCAGAGACGGCAGGATGGACCACTCATCTAACAAATAGAAGTAGTGTAACAAACCGGCTACGCCATTGGATGAATGCTCTGCCGCAATCATGATATCCGGAAATATATTTACCAGAAGCATGCCAAATGCGATTGGCACCAGAAGTAATGGCTCAAACTGCTTGCGGATCGCCAGATACAAAAAAACACAGGCTACAGCGATCATAATTATATTTCCAATCGAGATATTTAAAAAAGCTGTTTGATGGGCAAGATTATTGAACGTATTTGCAAGATAATTCATCTCATTCACACCTTTCTTCTACTCTGACAGTACAGATTTTTCCATTGATCATAATCTGCCATTCCTCAGGGTTTTCCTGCATGCTTCGTTCAAACGGACGTTTCTGAATCTGTCTTGCAACTGCTGTTGTAATGACACAAGCAAGTTCTTCCTCTGATAATTCAAAATCCTTTTTCTTTGTTGCGACATTGTCCACATCAGTTATGATAGCAGCAGTTGTCAGCTTACTACTTGTTTTGCTATTCCTGCTTTTTGGCATAGGGAGGAAAAGAAGAAAAGCAAGAAGCACGAGAACATAACGGTTGGGAGGGCTGTCATGCACGAAATGGCGATTGCGGAAGGGATTCTTGACATTGCGCTGGACTATGCGAAGCAGAATGAAGCGATGCGGATCGGGGAAATCGGGCTTCTGATCGGGGAAATGTCAGGCGTGGAGCCGGAGGCATTGGAGTTCTCCTTTCGCATGATTGCACAAGGAACCATGGCAGAGGGAGCCAATCTCAAGCTGAAGCAGATCCCGCTCATGGGAAAATGCAATCTTTGCGGCAAGGAATTCCACATCAGGCATTATAATTTCTGGTGTCCCGAATGCAAGGACGGCGTGCTTGCCATCCTGTCGGGACGCGAAATGCAGGTAGAATATTTGGAGGTAGATTGAGTTTGGAAATTCAGGTCATGAAAAACATTCTGGGGGAAAATGACAGGGTGGCTGCGGAAAACCAAGCGCTTTTCCGCGAAAAGAAGGTCTATGTCCTCAATCTCATGGGTTCCCCAGGCTCTGGCAAAACTTCCATTTTGGAGCAGACCATGGAGCATTTGAAAGGTGAGCTTTCCATGGCGGTCATAGAGGGAGATCTCTTCACCAGTAAGGATGCGGAGCGCATCGAACGGCACGGCGTCCCCGTCATTCAGATCAACACGGCAGGTGGCTGCCATCTGGACGCTCCCATGGTGCAGAAGGTGGTAAACCGATTGGAGCTGGACAAACTGGATCTCCTCATTGTAGAAAATGTAGGCAATCTGGTCTGCCCCGCTGAGTTTGTCGTAGGCGAAGATGAAAAGGCCGTCATTCTCTCCATCACCGAGGGAGATGACAAGCCCATGAAATACCCCTTGATCTTCAAGGAGTCTTCCGTTGCCGTCCTGAACAAGATCGATCTTCTGCCCTATACGAACTTCAATCTGGCGGGGGCGAAGGAAGATATCTCCACCCTGCACCCCGGCATTGACATCATTGAGGCATCCTGCTCGACAAAGCAGGGCGTTGATATGTGGTGCAAATGGCTCAAGGCCCGTGTCGCGAACAAGAAATGAGGCAGCTATGACAGACGTATTTGGAAACGGTATGGAAAACGAGATTCCTGACAATGTGCTCTACCCGTCCGAAGTCACCGTGTTGGGGGTGGGCAATGTCATTCTGAAGGATGAGGGCTTTGGCGTGCGGGTGGTGGAATATCTGGACAGCCGTTACGAATTTCCCGAAACGGTGCAACTGGTGGATGGAGGAACGCTTGGCATTGAGCTGACGCAGTACCTTACGGGGACAAAGCGGCTTCTTGTCATCGACTCCATCAATGGAGGAAAGGAGCCGGGCACGACCTTTTGCTTCCGCAATGACGAGGTCACGGCGCATTTTCAGGACAAGCTTTCCGCCCATGAGGTCGGAATTCAGGATGTGCTTGCCCTCCTGACAGTGACCGGACGAAAAATCCCCGCAGTCACCGTCATCGGCGCACAGCCCTATTCCGTGGAGGCTGGCGTGGAGCTTACGGAAAACATGCAGGAACTTTTGCCGCAAATGGCAGAACAGGCACTGGCGATACTAAAGGAGTGGGGCATCTTGCCCACGGCAAAGGAAACGGAACATCACCCGGATTTGCACACGGTGGCGGAAGAATCCGTGAAGGAGGTATTTTCTCGCTAACATTCTTTTCATCGTTCATCAAAGCATGGGTGATGCGTCAAAAATCAGTTGCGATTCCTATCGCCAATGTGGCGTTTGTCGTCGAATCCTCTATGGAAAATGTTTTGTCCTCAATTTATCATCTCATTTGGAAAATTATATCGCAAATCCATTACAATGTGAAATAGGAATTTATCTCACATTAATCAGGAGTTGACTTTTATGTGTCTAGCTGTTCCGGCAAAAGTGCTGGAAATTCGGGAACAACTTGCCAAGGTGGAGCTTTCGGGGGTGACGCGTGATGTGAGCTTGATGCTGCTGCCCGAAACCAAGGTGGGAGACTATGTGCTGGTCCATGCGGGCTTTGCCATGCAGGTCGTGGAAGAAAGGGAAGCAGAGGAAATGAACGCCCTGCTTGCCGAAATGAATGGCGCGCCGCGCATGGTGCAGTAGGAGGCTATTTTGGACAAACAAGAAGAAAAGGAACTTGCCCGGCGCATGGTGGACGAAATCCGCAGGCTGGCGCAGTTGCAGGAAAAGAAACTGCGGCTCATGGAAGTCTGCGGCACGCATACCGTTTCCATCTTCCGCGCGGGCATCCGGCAACTTCTGCCTGAAAACATCGAACTGGTTTCCGGTCCCGGCTGCCCCGTCTGCGTGACTCCCGACAGATATATTGACAAGGCCATTGCTTACGCAGGCCGCGAAGATGTCATCCTTGCCACCTTCGGCGATATGCTGAAGGTGCCCGGCAGCGTCTCCAATCTGAGCGAAGCTCAATCCAACGGGGCGGATATCCGCATTCTCTACTCGCCTATGGACGGTTTGCAGATTGCGAGGGAGCATCCCGACAAAAAAATCCTTTTCCTCGCTGTGGGCTTTGAAACGACTGCCCCCACTGCAGCCGCCACCGTATTGGCTGCCAAACAGCAGGGAATCCGCAATCTATTTATGCTCTCTGCCCATAAGCTGGTTCCCCCCGCGCTCCGGATGCTTCTGAACGACGCTGAGGTGCATGTGGATGGCTTCCTGCTGCCGGGGCATGTGGCTGTTGTCACGGGCACGGATGTATTCCGATTTCTGGCTAGGGACTATCATGTCCCCGGCATTGTCACCGGCTTCGAGCCCTTGGAAATCCTGCGCTCCCTGGTTCGGCTGCTGCAACAGAAGGCGGAGCATCGCTCGGAAATCGGGAATGAGTACGGAACGGTTGTCCGCCAAGAGGGAAATCCGGTCTCCCGAAAGATTTTGGAGCAGGTCTATGAGCCTGTGGATGCCGAATGGCGCGGCATTGGGACAATCCCTTTGTCCGGGCTTCGCATGAGGGAAGCCTTTGCGGAGTATGACATCGAGCAGGTCTTGCCACTGAGCATCAGCGTTTCGCCCAAGAAAACAGCCTGTCGCTGCGGCGAGGTACTCAGGGGCATTGTCATGCCCCCCGCCTGTCCTCTCTTTGGAAAGGCATGCGTTCCGACCCATGCCATCGGTCCTTGCATGGTTTCCGTGGAAGGGGTCTGCGCGGCATGGCACAAGTACGGAGGCGAGAGGTTCCGATTTGGCAAGTGACAGGAATGGTGGGCTATCTGCAGACCATTGCGGATCCCACGAACTCTCACAACACGGGGTTGTCACTCTGCAACGAGAGGGCTTAGGAACTGTGCAAAAATAATCGCTACAGTATGCGCAGGATAAATTTTCATGAACAAGGATGAGGAGCGCAGTCGTAGCGACGCGCTCCTCTGCCTGTGTCCACGAAAATTTATCCTGCGTTC
>CALGGN010000371.1 GCA_937915915.1 uncultured Selenomonas sp.
GAAAAATCCTTCGACAATGACAAAAACTCATTTAATCAGCGTTTCCCTAGATTTCGTGTAAGGGCGTGTGGACACCGTAGGTGTCCAGTAAGTTCATTATACCTCTACTGCACAATGAAAACCAGTCGTTTTCCTCCCCGCCTTCCGACCTTCCTTCTTGCCGAAGGACTTCTGCCGATGGCTCCGGTGAGGGGATTCGTCCCCCAGAGGCCGGATTTTTATCCCCAACTTCTTTTCCAGTTCTGCCAGCTTCGCCGCTTCCTTGGCATCCGCCAGCGTGATGACCGTCCCTTTTGCGCCTGCGCGCGCTGTCCGGCCTGCACGGTGCTGGTAGAGCTGCGCCGATTCGGGAAGGTCGAGGTTGAATACGTAGTCGATGCCTTCCATATCCAGCCCCCGCGCTGCCAAGTCCGTGGAAAGGAGCAGTTGGAGTTTCCCCTTCTCAAAATCCGCGATGGCCTGCTTGCGCTCCATCTTGCCTGAGCTCCCTAAAAGCGAGCCTGCCCGTATGCCCTCATACTGCAGCTTGGAAAGGGTGCGCTCCGCGTCGAACGCCCGATTGATGAAGACCAGTCCCCGCTTGACGCCGAGCCGTCTCGCCAGCTTTCGCACCATCGCCGTCTTGTCGCGGAACGGAACCATGCAGCAGAAATGCTCCCTGCGTGAAAGCTCCTCCGAACTTTCCTTGACGCGGATGACTTCGGGATGGTTCAGAAAGTCTGCCCGCTCCAATGCCTTCTTTGGCGCTGTCGCGGAAAAGAACAGGAACTGCAGCTTGGATTCCTCCGGCAAAACATCCAGAAAATCCCGCAGATGCGGCACATTCTGGTCATCCAGCATGCGGTCGAATTCGTCCAGCACCAGTGTTTTGACATGGGCGAGCCTGAGTTTCCCCTTTCGTGAAAGCTCCAGCATGCGCCCCGTCGAGCCAATGATGATCTGCGGCTTCTGCTTGAGCTTGTCCATCTGCCGCGCGATATTCGCCCCTCCGATGAGCGCCTGGGAACGCAGAGCCAGTCCGGACAAGCGGATGACCTGCTCTGCCACGCGTGCGATCTGCATTCCCAGCTCGTAGGTCGGCGCAAGGACGACAGCCTGCACCTGCGGAAGCGATGCATCCAGCATCTGCAGGAGCGGCAGCAGGTAGGCCAGCGTCTTTCCGGTGCCCGTGGGCGCCTGCCCCACCAGATGGACGCCCTGCAGAATCTTCGGAATGACCTGCTGCTGGATGGCAGTCGGATCGTTCATGCCCTGTTTTTCCATGACCTGCGCCAGCTCCGGCCGCAGGCCCAATGCTTCAAATCGATTCATATCTTCGCCTCATTCACGGATTAAGGACTGGCTTTCCCTCGCGGTCATCGAAGGTCGCCGTGCATCTCGGATAGTTCGTGCAGCCCCAGAACACGCCATTGCGCCCACGGATCTGCCGCAGATTTCCCTCGCGGCAATGCGGACAAAGATAAGCTGCCGCCGGCCCCGCAGAGTTCCCCGCCGCCCTGCCCCGCGTCTCCCGAAGGCCTGCCTCCATCGGGCTGGCGGAAAATTTCGGCCGGTCATGCTGCCACGGGGAGACGCCGCGCTGCGGCGGTGTCTGCGCCATAAGCTCGGCTGCCGACAGGACAGGCTCATAGCTGGCCTGAAACTCTGCCATTTCCTCCTCTGTCGGATAGGGGGAGCTCCAAGGGATTTCCTCCTGCATCGGCTGAGGAACAGAAACAGGACGTGACGTCCCTCGCCTTGCGGATGTGGAAGAAGCCCCGACACGCGCCTTCGCGCCCTCCAAATCCGGCGCGCCCTCCCTGTCGTCGCAGCTCATGCGGCAGCGGGGATAATTCGTGCAGCCCCAAAAGTCCCCGTTTTTCCCATGCCGCTTGACCAGAACGCCCTGCTTGCATCGTGGGCAGGGATGCTCTCCCTGCACCTCCATGCGCACGCCGACAGCCTTTTCGCAGAGCTTCCGCGTGAACGCGATCTGTCCCTTAAGAAAATCTTCCAGCGTGCCGTCTCCATCCGACATGGAATGCAGATGATCTTCCCAGATGGCCGTGGAATCCGGATAGGTCATATCATCGGGCAGGGCATCCACCAGCAGATAGGCCGATGGCGTGGGAATCAGATATTTCTTTTTTCCCTGCGGTTTCAGAAAGCTGCGCTTGATAAGATCCTCGATGATGGTGGCGCGTGTCGCTTCCGTGCCGATGCCGTAGACATCCTTGAGTTGTTTCTTTGCCTCTGGGTTCTTCACATATTTATGGATTTCCTTCATGCCCGCCAGCAAAGTGGAGGGCGTAAAGCGCTGCGGCGGTTTCGTGACGCGCTCCGTAAGGTTTCCGCTTTCATAGCTCACGGCATCCTGCTTCTTCATCGCCGGCAGCGTTGTCTCCTCCTCGTTCTCCGCCTCTTTTTCCTTGTCCTCCTCTTTTTCCCGCTTCGTCGGCGCGGCGTAAAGCTCTTTCCACCCAAGCTTGCGCACAACGCGGCCGCTGGCCGTGAACAGCTCCCCCTTGTAATCCACGCCCACTTTCGTCTGGTCATACACATGGACAGGATAGAATTGCGCGATGTAGCCCCTGGCAATCAGTTGGTAAAGGTTCCGCTCCTCCTGCGTCAGGCTGTCCAGCTTGGCCTGCACCGTTGTCGGGATGATGGCATGGTGCGCGGAAATCTTCTTGTCGTTCCACGCGCGGCTTTTTTGCCTCGCATCCGCGCCCGCCGCCCATTTCGCTAGTTCCGCATCTCCCGCCATGCCCAGTTTCTGCAAAATCATCTTCGCATCCCCGAACTGGTTCGTCGGCAGATATTCGCAATCCGAGCGCGGATAGGTCGTGAGCTTTTTCTCGTAAAGGGACTGAGCCGTATCCAGCACCATCTGCGGTTCATAGCCATAGCGCTTGCCCGCAAGCACCTGCAGGGAAGAAAGGGAAAAGGGCAGCGGAGGCGGCTCCTGCTTCTTCTTTTTTTCGTAGGAGGAAATCTTTCCCTCCTTCGGCTCCTGCAGGAACTCCCGCAGCTTCTGCTCCGCGATTCCCTTGTCCAGCAGCCGTCCCTCGCTGTCCAGTCCCGCCTGCTCCTCCTTCGGCTTCCACTGCGCCGAAAAGGTGCCGTTCGCATGCCGGAATTCCGCCTTGATGCCATAGTAGTCCACAGGCTTGAAATTCTCGATCTCCCTCTCCCTGCGCACGACCAGAGCCAGCGTCGGTGTCTTGACGCGCCCGATGGGCAGGACGATGCGGTCATGACCCGCACGCCTTGCCGCCAGCGTGTAGGCACGCGAGAGATTCATGCCGATGAGCCAATCCGCCCGCGCCCTGGCAAGCGCGGACTGCTTCAGATTGTAGAACTCCGCATTGTCTCGCAGGGAAGCATTTGCCTTTTGGATGCTCTTTTCGTCCAGCGCATTCAGTAAAATGCGTTTCACAGGCTTCGTATTGCCCAGATAGTCCAGCACCTCGTCCACAAGAAGCTGTCCTTCGCGGTCCGGGTCGCCCGCATGCACGATCTCGTCCGCCTGCGCAATAAGCCCCTTCACGATGCCGAACTGCTTTTCACAGTCCTTCGCCACAAAGAGTTTCCACTCCGCGGGAATAATGGGCAGATCCTCCGCCCGCCAGCGCTTGAAACGCTCGTCATACTCCTCCGGCTCGGCCTGCCGCAAAATATGCCCGAACAGCCAGGTAACGACTCCCTCCCCCGTGGAAAGATAACCGTCATGCCTGCCCACAGGCCCCTTCAGGCACTTCGCAAGCTCCCGCCCCATGCTGGGCTTCTCCGCAATATATAACCTCACAAATGTTCCCTTCCCGCTACTCAAAGTCATGACTTATTCTACCATATTTTACAAGCCATGTCTGCAAAAGAGAACGGATTTCCTTGGAAAGCAATGCCAAATCGTTATAGAAATTGACAATCCTATGCCTGTTTTGTTAAAATTCCCATAGAGAATCAATTTCATCCAGCAGGAGGAAGACCTATGTCCAACAAATCATTTCCGCTTTCCAAGGAGCAGGTGCAGGAAATTGCAAAGAAATATCCTACTCCCTTTCATATTTATGACGAGCATGCCATCCGCGAAAATATCCGCAGGCTGAAAGCCGCGTTCGCATGGGCGCCCGAATTCCGTGAGCATTTCGCGGTGAAAGCCACGCCGAATCCGCGCATCATCGAGATATTGAAGGAAGAGGGCGCAGGCACGGACTGCAGCTCCATCGCGGAACTCTATCTTTCCGAGGCAGCGGGTGTCACAGGCGAGAAGATCATGCTGACCTCCAACGATACGCCTGCGGATGAGTTCCGGAAGGCCATGGAACTCGGTGCCATCATCAACCTTGACGACATCACCCATGTAGAATACTTGGAAAAGCATGCGGGCATGCCATCCTGCCTTTCCTTCCGCTACAATCCCGGCAACCTCATCGAAGGAAATGACATCATCGGCAAACCCGTCGAGGCGAAGTACGGCCTCACAAAGAATCAGCTCTTTGAGGCCTACGCCATGGCGCAGGCCAAAGGTGTCAAACGCTTTGGGCTGCACACCATGGTTATCTCGAACGAGCTGCGCACCGAAGGCTTCATCTACACCGCCACGCTCATGTTCCGTCTTGCGGCAGAGCTCAAGGAACGCCTTGGCATCCACTTGGAATTCGTGAACCTCGGCGGCGGCATCGGCATCCCATATCTCCCGGAACAGGAGCCCGTGGATCTGGACGCAGTCGGCAAGGGCATCCATCAGGCCTACGAAGAGATCCTCGGCCCGGCGGGACTCACGGACATCGCCATCGCAATGGAAAGCGGACGCGCGATGACCGGACCGGCAGGCTGGCTCGTCTCCACCGTCCTGCATGAAAAGCACACCTACAAGAACTACATCGGGCTGGACTCCTGCATGGCGAACCTCATGCGCCCCGCCCTTTACGGCGCCTACCACCATATCACGGTTCTGGGAAAAGAGGACGCTCCCTGCGATCACGTCTATGATGTGACCGGCTCGCTCTGCGAGAACAACGACAAATTTGCCATTGACCGCCGGCTGCCCAAAATCGATATCGGCGACCTGCTCGTGCTCCACGACACAGGCGCCCATGGCCACGCCATGGGCTTCAACTACAACGGCAAGCTGAGGAGCGCCGAGCTTCTGCTCCGCGAGAACGGAAGCATCGAGCTCATCCGCCGTGCGGAAACTCTGGATGATTACTTTGCAACGCTGAAATTTCCGGGCAGCCGGATGAAAGGATAGCTTCCTTTGACTGTATCGTATTGCCACGTATCACTTCTTTTGACGGCTCTTGTCAGCCGTCTTTTTTACTACGAAAAATTAGCGAATCAAGCCCGTAAGGGCGCGGGTGAGCTTAGGTTTCGCGTAAGGGCGTAGTGCGAAATGCCATTTCGCACGGAGTTTAGTGGTGCGGTACCACAATAATCACTATGGGGGCGATTTGATGGCAGAAACGGCTGGAGATAAAAAGGGGATTCTTCTCGAAACCGGCACGAATGAGTTCGAAATCGTGGAATTCAGCATTGGCAGGGTCAATTATGGAATCAATGTGGCAAAGGTGCGTGAGGTTATTACGCGTGCACCGGTCACGGCTATGCCGCAGGCGCATCCGTATATCGATGGACTCTTCACGCTGCGTGGCAAGGCGATTCCTTTGGTCAATCTTCCGAGATGCCTGAATGTGTCTTCGGGAGAGGAACCGCGGAATATCATCGTGACGGAAATCAACAATTTCAACATCGGCTTCCTTGTGGAAAATGTTTCCCGAATCCACCGCATTTCGTGGAAGGATATGGAGCCGGCACCGGAGGTTGGCGACCAGTCCCGCGTGGTCGGCATCATCAAGATGGAAGACCGTATCGTCCTGCTTCTGGACTTCGAGACGATCATTGCGGAGATCAATCCGGAAATCAATGCGAAGCTCACGACCTTCGAGGAAGCGACCGAGGCTACGAAGCTGCAGCGTTCGGATGTGCATGTGGTCGTCGCGGAGGACTCAGGCATGTTGCGCGACTTGCTGGTCACGACGCTGCATGAGTCCGGCTATCGCTTTGTGCGCGATTTCGGCAATGGGCAGGATGCATGGGAATACCTGCAGGGACTTGCTGCGAAGGATGGCCCGATCGAGGATCATGTGCGCGTGATCGTTTCCGATGTGGAGATGCCGAAGATGGACGGACATCGCCTGTTGAAGCTTGTGCGTGAGAATGAGCGATTGGCCAACGTGCCCTTCGTCCTGTTCTCGTCCCTGATCAGTGAGGAAATGCGCCGCAAGGGTGAATCCCTTGGCGCGAGCGGGCAGATATCCAAGCCGGAAATCAATCAGCTCATCGGACTCTTGGATAATTTGATTTTCGGAAAACCCATCAAGAAAGCACAGGACGATGAAGGATAGGCAACTTGAGGGCGCTTAGACGGTAGGACTGTCCGTGGGAAACTGCGGACAGTTTTTTTCATAGTTCCAGAGGACTTGGAAGGAAAGGAGCATATGGCATGGCAATTCTGGCAGCGGCGGCTGTGCCGCATCCTCCCCTGATCATACCGGCAATCGGCAAGGGTGAAGAAAAGCGGATACAGTCTACGATTGATGCCTATCATACGATAGCGGCGAGGGTCAAGGAACTGCGTCCGGACACTTTGATTGTGACGAGTCCACACAGCGTGATGTATGCGGATTATTTTCACATTTCTCCGGGAGTAGGTGCCTTTGGAACCTTTGCGGATTTTCGTGCGCCGCAGGTTGAAGTCGGAGTGTCCTATGATGAGGAATTCGTGAAGAATCTTGCGGAACAATGCGAATGGCAGGGCATTCCGGCAGGCACCTTGGGGGAGCGGACGGCATTGTTGGATCATGCGACCTTGATTCCCATGTACTTCATGCAAAGACATGCGCTGAATTGCAATGTCGTCCGGATCGGTCTGTCCGGACTTCCCGCAAGAGATCACTATCGACTGGGGCAGATCATCGCAAAGGTTGCGGAAAGACTGGATCGCAGGGCTGTTGTCATCGCAAGCGGCGATCTGTCGCATAAGCTTCTCGAAGAAGGGCCTTACGGGTTTGCAAAGGAGGGGCCGGTCTTTGATCAGAAGGTGATGGATGCGTTTCGGTCGGCGGATTTTCTCTCGTTGCTGCAAATGGATGTGAATGTGGCGGAGAAGGCGGCAGAGTGCGGCCTGCGCTCTTTTTGGATCATGGCTGGCGCATTGGACTGCCGCGAAGTGGACAGCGAGGTCCTGTCCTATGAGGGACCGTTTGGCGTGGGCTACGGAACGGCGTGGTTCCCCGTCAAGGGGATTTCGCCGGGGCGGAATTTCGGCGAGCAGTATGGGCAGCGACAAAAGGCTTTTCTGGTGGCGCGCAAGGCAAGGGAAGATGCATTTGTGCGACTGGCACGCCTGAGTCTTGAGACCTATGTGCGAACGCATCGGCAGATATCCAGATTCCCTGAGGACTCGCCGCCGGAGCTTATCAGCATGCAGGCGGGGGCTTTCGTTTCCATCAAGAAGGATGGGCAGCTTCGCGGCTGTATCGGAACCATTATGCCGACGCGCCCCTCTCTGGCGGAGGAAATCGTGCAGAACGCGATTTCTGCGGGTTCCAATGATCCGAGATTCCCCTCGGTGGAGGAATCCGAATTGGAGGATCTGCTATACAGTGTGGATGTTCTGAGCTCCCCCGAAAAAATCCAGTCTGCGGATGAACTGGATCCGAAGCGATATGGTGTCATTGTTGAGAGCAAGGGGCGGCGCGGCTTT
>CALGGN010000372.1 GCA_937915915.1 uncultured Selenomonas sp.
TTCTTGTAGATTTTTCAGGGCTTTAGGGTCGTTTTTTGAGTGGGAAAGTTGAGTTTTCTATTTTCCTATTACCTCTAAATTGCAATATCAAATCGGACAAATGCGTCAGCAAAAAGGCCGCAGTCGTGACACTGCGGTCTTTTTGCTGTCTCATACATCCTCAAAGATTTCGCGGATATCGATGATCAAGTCATCATACAGGGAGACTTTTAGATGCAGCTCGACAGCGGCACGTTCTTTTTCGGTCATTTCTGCCAGCATCCAATCGGGAATGATACTGTAGATATTGTCAAGGCGGAATTTTAGATTATCCAAGTGGTAGACCTCGATGGATTGCTCGTCTGGCGCGACAATCCAGTATTCTTTCACGCCATATTTTTCATAGGCATCCTTCTTCAGCAATTTGTCGCGTTTGCTGGTGGCAGGCGACAGGACCTCCACGACAAGATCCGGTGCGCCGTGGATGCCGTCCTGATGGATTTTGCTTCGGTCGCATACGACCATTGCATCCGGGAGAAACCTGAATTCTTCCCCAAGAAACAGCTTCGCGCCGTCAGGAAATACCTTGCAGCGTTTTCCCTTCAGGTAATTCCCTATGATGCGGTAAATATTTCCGGCGATATTGATATGGCGCATCGTGGGCGGGGGGGACATGGCGACTGTCACATTTCCGTACTGCTCATAAACGGGCTGTTCGTCATAAGCAAGATCCTCCATTATCGTCACCTTCCTTGAGAGGATTGGGACATGCCAAGCTGTCATTATTTCGTGGTATACGTCTGAGATTGGCTATTCCCTTGATAATAGCATTATACTATATTTTTTCGGTGCTCGTAAAGATGGAAGGTATTGATTCCTTCGGGAATCGGGAGGATTCCTGGATGATTTTATAAAAGACATCTGGGGTTTTGCTGGGGTTAACGGATTCAGGTTGAAAACAACCTGTTCATGTGGTATATTTCTCTCAAGCGACAGGTGGCAAGCATTCAGTGTAGGGTGATGATGGTGAACACTTATCTGGAAAAAATTCGTGATATTGTCCTGAAGCATATGGAAAATGAGCAAGTGGATGTCTACTTGTTTGGCTCTTGGGCCAGGGGGAGTATGCGCCGCAGTTCTGACGTGGATATTGCCGTGGATGGCAAGAAAACAGATATTTCCTTGAAAATCTCTGCTTTGCGGGAGGCACTGGAGGAATCCACCGTTCCTTACCGGGTGGATGTGGTAGATATGGGTCGTGCCTCGGAGGTGCTGTGCGAGGAGATACGCCGGGAGGGCATCTTATGGAAGAAAGCATGAAAAAAAGGTTCCGTGGAGCAGAACAGGCATTGGAGAGACTGCACGAAGGTACAGTAAAGGAAAGTCTCACGGAGATGGAGAGGGACGGGCTGATTCAACGGTTTGAGTTTGCCTTTGAAATCATGTGGAAATGCGGCAAGGACTATCTGCTAGACAGGGAGGGGCTGGAAGCGGCTTCGCCGAAGAAAGTGATTCGTACCCTGCGGGAAGTAGGGCTCTTCAGCGACGAGGAAGCGGAAGCCGCTCTGAGGATGGCAGATGACCGCAATCTGACTGCCCACACCTATGATGAAAAATTGGCAGTGGAGTTGGCGGAGCGCATCATGGATTACGAGAAGTTGCTGGCAGAGTGGTTTAGGAGAATGAAGGAATAGCTTCACTGGTCCCTGGCCGCATTGAGAATCAACGGATTAGAAATAGAAAAGGCGCATGGCATAGCACCATGCGCCTTCGATGATTTCAAACATCTCCATTTCCCATTGCTCTGCACCTTGTATGCCTCTGGCTCAAATACGCGCCTACCATACCCGCTTGAACTGTGCAGTTGCGGAGAAATCCTTATCATGGGCTCCTTTCTGCAGCTGGGTTTCACCGCTCAGGAACCAGCCTTTGGCAAATTCGGTTTCCCCTGACAGGGAGAGGATGAAATGGGTCTTGTCCTGACTGTTCCGCAGGGTGTAGGCCTTTCCGTCGTAGCCTTCGTAGCGGAAGGAGAGTTCCGGATCTGCCCCGGCAAAGGCATGCTTCACCCCAAGGCGCATGCCGTAGCTGCCACGGTTAAGGTAGCGTTTCAGCTCCACTCCCAGCTGGCCCGTAAAGTAAGTGTTGCTCTTGCCGGAGACATGCTGGTTGAAGATTCCTGCACCATTTTCAGCGTAGGCATCCTGTTTCAGCCAGGAGAGCTGAAGCCCCACATAGGGACTGACGTGCCAGAGCTTGCCGTCGCTGGCGTGGAGATCGTATTTATACTCTCCGCCGATTTCTGCCAGACGGGATTTGAACTTTGCCTCTGCCCCCAATCCCAGCATGCCGAGGCTGCGATACTGCTTGTTCCTGACCCAGCCATAATCGGCGTAAATATAGGCATCGGCGGCATCCTTGTGGTAGCCCGCATAGACACCGAACCGCGTATCATAGATGTTTCCTCCGCTGGACTGGGCGCCGAGGCTCGTGGCTTGGTAGCTCAGGAATATGCCGCCACGCCAGTTGTCGTTTAATCGGCGGTCATAACCGCCGGATACGGCGCTGCCATGGTAGTTGGCGCCGCCCTTCAGGTCGCCCCAATTCTTGGTATACTTCACCCACGCGTTATTGTCCCGGGCCACGGGAAGATTCATGTTTACCTTGACGCCATCCTTTTTTTCGCTGTCTGTAAAATGATTGACCGGCACGTTCACCTCCACCGGCTGCGAGGAAAAGGCTGTGCTCAGGCGGTCGGAAATCACTCGGCTGACCAGAGTGCTCTGCTGGACCAGAGATGCCATCTGCGGAGCATCCGATGAAGCCGATTCTGCAAGGGTGCGTTTTGCATCCGAGGGATTCAGGTTGTAAAGAACGCGCATCTCATCCCTCCGCGCATCCCCCACGAGCCTTTTCTGCATTCCCTCCATCGCCTCATAGGCCTCAGCCTGTGCTGTCGTCAGTTCCCCCAGATTGTTCGCGGAATGAGCCGTCACCTTCACTGTGCTGCCTTCAATCGCGCCTGTTGTGGAAAGCATGCCAGAGATGGCGTATGGTTTGCCGTCAGGGTTGGTCAGAGTGCCGGTGATGGCTCCGGCGTCAAGCAGAGTCAGGCTTTCGTCAGGCAGTGCATTGGTGGCGGCAGCCGTAGAGCCGTTGACATCGGCGCTGCCGCTGACGGTGATGTGTCCTGCACTGCCCCCAGCGTAGGCACTGAGCACGCCATCCGAAACCAAGTCGCCGTTGACGGTCATGGCCGTATCCTTTGAGAATGCGCCGATGGTGCCATGGTTGGTGAGCAGTCCCGTGGCGCTGTCGGAAAAGCCATCTGCCATGCGGGAGGTCATATCGTTGACGGTATAGGTTCCGCCAAAAAGACCTGCTCCCTTTGCGACATCGACACTGACGACATTGGCTGTCCCCGAGTAAACCAAACTGCCGCTCGTCACGTTCATTTTCATGTTGTCGGAGCCGTTGATATTGCCATGATAAGCCAGAGCGCCATCCTGCAGGTCAAAATTCAGGTTCGTCACCAAGTCGGGGATATAGTCGGTATAAACGTACTCGCCGCCCTGATATTGGATCACCAGCGGCTGGATGTTTCCTGTCTGTGTCTTAACCGTATCCCCATCTTTTTCCTGATAAGTGACTGTTTTTTGGGTATCGAAAATCCCCTGCTCCTCTGAAAAGTGCTTCCAATCGGAAGTGACAGCCCCGGTGATGTCTGCTCCCTTGTGTACGTTGATGTTCTTGACAAAGGTATTTTTGCCGATATAAATCGCATTTTCGCCGCCGGCAATCTGTCCGGACAGATGGAAGTCGGTAACCATTTCCCCGTTCAATTCATCGGGTGAGGCGTTGTACGTGTTGCTGTCCATAGCGTTCAGGACTTTATTCTCGGCCTTGACAATTTCGCCGGTGAGGCTGCTTACATCTCGCTGGTAGCGGATGTAGGAGCCGCGATATTCGTCAAGCGCTCCGTTGGAACTTGAGCCAAAGTTGAACTCCACCGCGTTGCCGCCTGTTCCCCCTGCCGTCACATGTCCCGCCAAATCGAGATTCTGGTGGCGGCCGTAGGCAAACAGGATGCCCTTGCCACGATAGCCGTCTGCATGGATTTCGGTGGAGACCGGGATATGGATGGTATTGCCTGTGCCGTCCACCCGGATTCCTGTTGCTCCCGTGCCTACGGTCAAAATATCGGCAGCCTGCGTGATGTTATTGTCAGCGCCGTAAACATGCAGACCGATGCCAAGCGGCACTTGGCTGTAAGCGGAGGTATAGGCCGTACCTTCTGCATTTCTGGCCGAAAATCCCTGTATGTTGTTGATGGTCTGCCCATTGCCGTAGACAGAACGCCCAAAATATGCCTTCCTGTCGATATTGTAGCCCAAATCCTGCATAGCCGCCAGCTCTACTTCCATAAAGCCTGTATAATTGCTATAGTCCCGATGGCTCATCATGCCTGCCGTCTGAAAGTGGGAACCTTCGAAACTCTCCTTGTAGCTGCCGCTCCTGTTTTTCTCGAAAGCGTTGACAGGTATGCCCGAAACGCCGTTGAAAGTTGCCCCTGCCAGAGCATCCGTTACATGGTTGCCGGTAAAATAGGCGAAATTTCCCTCATCCACAATGAAACAATCCGATGGCTGGACGGCAGGATTTTTTTCTTTCAAAAGGTTGAAGCCCTCCGAGGTCATGATGAGCATGCCCGGCCTGGCGTGATTGCCGTTCTGGTCTATCAGATGATAGTTCCAGGCATTCGTATCTGTGACATCATCTGAAAACTTGCTCAGGATCAAATTATTGCTGCCATAATGAACAGGATACGACGCTTCGTCTTCGTTTCCTCCTTTTATGACGGTTCCGTCCCAATTACAATTTTCCTTTGCGGCAGAAATCCCCAAGGCGTGTCCCAATTCGTGGCGAAAAGTGCCGACAAAGTCTGTGGCCTGTTCATTGTTGGGCAGGACGGTATTCGCATCCACCCACCACCCATCGGTGGCGCCGCTGCGATTGGCGCCGAAATGCTGCCCGATTTCAATTTCGGAATAAGCGCGGCTGCCCGTGCTCTCCTTGAGAAAATCGTTATTCCCCTCCGTCACAAATTGATTGAAATCCAGAGGATCAAGGGTCCGTTTTCCCTGCAGCATTTGGGCAACGTAGTTGTCACTGACCGGTTGGCCGTCCTGGAAGGAAATTGTGCCCGCAGCGGCATTTTGATAATTCTTCTTCGTACTCACCGCAACGGGCCAGGGCGAGGAAAATTCCGAGCGCGGCCCCAGCATTTCCGACCAATAAGTGGTGGCAGATTTTGTGGCATCCTTGAGGTCATCGGAAAGTGTGTACTGCGATGTGTATTCACCTTCATCGAAGAAGGCAAAGTCTATAAATTGCTGCCCGTCGTAATCTACCCTGTCGGCATCGTAGGCCTCGGCGTGTCCGCTGAAATTCATCCCTGCAGCCAAAGCGGCTAAAACTGCCAGTCTTTTGGATCGTCGCATCATCATCGCTCCTTCTGAATCTACCGAAAAATCAGGCGAAAACAACACATCTGCATACACCGTGTGACACGAGCTCGTCCTCCCGGTTGCAGTACAGTGAGAAGGAACTGTCACAAAATAAATTGTACGTTATGCTTGTCTGAATTTGTCGAATTATTTTTTGAAACGATTCGCTTACCAAATCCGACGGAACATCACGGAAGCGGTAACGTCCTTGTCATGCGATCCTTTTTGGAGGCCGGCTTCGCCGCCCAGCAGCCAGCCGGGGGCAAACTCTGCCTCACCCTTCAGGCGGCACACGAAATGCGTTTTATCCTGCTCGTTCCGCAGCGTATAGAAATGATCGTCTCCCTCAAACTGATAGTTCAGTGTGGGATCCGCTCCGCTGAACGACTGCTTCACGCCCACGCGGAAGGAATAACTTCCCTTTTGGAGGTAGCGCTTGAACTCTACGCCAAGCTGCCCCGCGAAGTAGGTATTGCTTTGATTGGAGACTTGCCGGTTGAACAGTGAGGAGCCCTTTTCGTCATAGCTGTCCTGCTTCATGTGGGACAACTGCAGGTTCACATAGGGACTCACATGCCAGATCCTGCCGTCCGCAGCGTGAAGATCGTACTTGTATTCGCCGCCGATCTCAATCAGGCGGCTATCGAACTTCGCGCCCACAGACTCGTTCAGATGACGGATCCCACGCTTCAAATCATTCCGCTGCCAGCCATAGTCCGCATAGACATAGACATGATGCGCTCCTTTTCGACAGCCCGCATAAACACCGAACCGCGTATCATAGACACGCTGGGAGGACGACTCTCCCCCGAAGCCCATGCTGTTGTAGCTGATAAACACGCCGCCCCGCCAGTTCTTGCCGAACGCCTTGTCATAGCCTCCGCTGATGGCGCTGCCGTGATAATTGACGCCGCCTCTCAGGTCACCCCATTGCTTCGTGAACTTAACCCATGCATTGTTTTCCTTTTCCACCGGCATCTTCACGGGAATGGTCACCGGCTTCTCCTTGCCGTCCGCCAAATGATTGGTCGGCAGCGGAACATTGATCGTCTCCGTGTCAAAGGTCGTGGAGAGACGGTCGGAAATGACCTGGCCGACCACCGTATTTTGCTGGACGGCGCTGAATACCTGCGCATTGTCGGAAGTCATCACATCGGAGAGCGTATCCTTGAGAGGGGCTTCCTCCATGTAAAGGACGGGCATCATATCCTTCCGAAGCGTGCTGCTGCCCTTCTGATACCTCTCGCGCACCATGGAAAGACCCTCGATGTACTCCTCATAGTCCTCTCCGCCGCGCGCGTCCTCCGGGATCTCTTCATTGAAGTCATCCTCCAGATACGCCGTTGCCTTCACCTCACCGTCGGTTACTTCCACGGTATCCTCGACGAGCGGGGTGATATTTTCCCGTTGGTTGCCTTGATTGGACGGAGTTCCTTTGATCTCCTTCGCCCGGATCGCTGTCTCCGTTTCTCCGGGAGCGAGATTCTTTACGACGATTTTTGAGCCTTCGATATTCGCCGTTCCCGAGATGACGATATCACCGCCCTTACCACCTGAAAATGCCTGCAAGGTTCCCGTAGAGTCGAGATTGCCTTGGATGTTCATATTGCTGTCGGCGTTGAGAGGACCGATCGTCCCTTCATTGACCATCACGCCCGTCGTATCCGTCATACCGTCCGCCATGCGCGACGACATGTCGTTCAGAACGTAACTGCCGCCGAGAAGCTCGGCATCCTTTGCCACATGGACAGCAACGACATCCGCCGTGCCGCCGTAGGAAAAGGTACCGTTATTCACGTTGAGCCGCATGTTGTCCGGGCCCGAAATATCGGCATCATAGCTGATGTCCGCATTGATATTGAGATTTGTCGTCAAGTCCGGGATATAGGTATTGTAGGCATAAGAGTTCCCGTTGTACTGGATCGCAAGCGCTTCCGCTTTTTTCCCTTGGTCCGCCTGCTTTGGAATATCATAGCTTCCATCGGTAGCGAAATGCTTCCAGTCCGAAACGATATCGCCCTGAATGGATGCCCCCTTATTGATGTTGATATCGCGAACAAAGGCGTTCTTTCCGATGTAGATAGCGTGCTGCGCTCCGGAAAGGCTGCTGTTCAGGTTGTACTCCTTCACAAGCGCACCGTTGAGCTCATCCGCTCTTGCGTTGTAAACATCTTTCGTCATATTGGTCAACGAGATATTCTCCGCACTGCTGATCGCGCCCGTATCCTTGTCCACGCTGCGTTTGTAACGAATGTAAGAGCCGCGATATTCGTCAGCTGCGCCGTTGGAACTGGAGCCGAAATCAAACTGCACGCCGATGCCGCCCTCACCGTTGGCGGTCACCGTGCCGGACTGCGTAACGGACTGATCGCGCCCATAGGCAACAAGAATGCCCTTGCCCCGATACCCGTCGGAATGGATCGCCGCGCCCTGCGAAAGAATGACATGATTCTCAACGCCGTCCACGCGTATGCCGGTAGCTCCGGTGCCTTCCGTCAGGATATCCGCCGCCTGCGTCAAGGTATTCTCGGAGCCGTAAATGTGAAGACCGACCCCCAAGGGAACCGTGCTCTTCACCCCGGGCAGATACGCCGTGCCGTCCGCGTTTCGCGCCGAATAGCCCTGCGTATTGGTGAGCGTCCTGCCATCGTTATAGATCGAACGTCCAAAATACGCCTTACGGTCAAGATTGTAGCCGAGATCCTGCATAACAGCGAGCTCTGCCTCCAGGAAGGACGTGTAGTTTGTATAGTCGCGATGGCTCATCATCCCCGCTGTCTGGAGATGCGATCCGTCAAATACATATTGCTTTTGGTCAGATTTCCATTCCCAACTCTGCACGGGAAGTCCCCCAACACCGAAGAAGGTTGCTCCATCCAGCGCCTCGGTGACATGAGGGCCGATGAAGTAAGCATACCCCTGATGTCCCGAAAGGTTCTTTTCCGTATCGGCATTGCTGACGATGAAGAAGTTTTCTTCCTTTGCGTTCGGATCACCTTTCTTGATCTCGGCAAATGTCGTGGGTGTCAGGATCTCCTGAGCCGCAGACGCCTTGTTCAGTCTCTCGTCATAAAGGTGCATATTCCATGACTTCGGATCTTTGACGTCCTGATGCAGGCAGGAGAGCAACTCCCCATTGGACGACTTATGGGAACCTCTATAAACCCTGTTTTCCACAACGGCTTGCTCATATCCGG
>CALGGN010000373.1 GCA_937915915.1 uncultured Selenomonas sp.
TTGTCACAAGCTGGCGAAAAAAGGCGGCATCCGTGAGCCTTGGATGGCCGTCTGCGGTCTGTGCGGCGCTGGCAATCCCCGGGAAATAGGAACTGAGTCCGAGGGCAATGCAGAGCTTTCCGCAAAGCGTGATGAACTTCCGCCTGGACATCATGGCTTTTCCTCCTGCTGCTTCAAATGTTTCTTCTGGTAATAATACGCTCCGGCGATGAGCAGGATGGCGAAGATGATGACGACGATCAAGCGTGTCGGATCCTCCTGCTTTGTGATGGTGTCATGCCCGATGATGGCCTCGATGCCCGTGGAAGGGAACTTCCCGATGAAGGAGGTGATCACATAGTCCCGCAGGCTCAGGGAGGACAGCGCTCCGATCGCGTTGAGGAGCGCTGAGGGGATATAGGGTACCATGCGCGCAATGAGCATGACGGTAAAGCCGTTCTTGCTGCTGTATTCATCGATGGAATTCAGATATTTGCTCTTGCGGATGATCTTCTCCGCTGTCTCGCGGAAGAAGAAGCGCAGCAGCAGGAAGCTGATGGTAACGCCGACCGTTTCGGCCACACAGGACAGGACAATGCCGGGCACGATCCCGAAGATCAGTGTATTGGCTGTCGAGAAGATGATGGCAGGCGGGAAGCCGAGGGCGTTCACAAAGAGGGTGAGCCAGAAGCTGAAAAAAAGGGCCCAGGGACCGAAGGATTGGATGTATTCCGCGGTTTCCACGATGTCCCCATGTATGAGCATGCGCCCAAGATAGGGGAAAAACTCAGGATTCAGCAGATGGATGATGGCAAAGAGACATACAATCAGGGCGGCTGCGATCACGCGCACCATGCCCATGGATTTCTGGAATTTCAAGGTCATACCTCCAAGCGTCAATAAACTTGCAACTATAGTATAGCATGTTCTGAAGGCAATCGGTACGGATAAAGCTGTCTTTCAAAAATTTTCTCCTCTCGGTTGGAGGGAAATGGAAATTCTTGTCAAATATTTATCAGTGTGAGGGCTTAGGTGAACGTGCATTCGGGACTGGGGGCCAAGGAAATGTTGAAGTCATATACGGTGGAGGATTTGCGCGAGGGGATGAAGGTCGGGCGCGATATCATGGATGCGGATACCAGCATTCTGATCGGCGCCGGAACCGTCCTGACAAATCAGATGATCTATTCGCTTTTGGAGCGGCCGATTTTTTTTGTATACATTGAAGAGTCGGATGAGGATGTTTTGGTGGAGATCCCGGGAAAGGAGTTCCTGCTGGACGATGAGTATGTCGGCTCCTATGAACGGGCATATCAACGTGTCCAGCGCATCTACCAGCAGCTTTACAAGAATGAAGTTTTGGAACTGCAGGAGATCGAGGATATCCTATCTCCGAAGAATGTGGAGGAACTTTGCAATGGGGCAAAAGCGGTATCCCAGATCCACAATATGAGCAGGGATGGCTCCTATGTCATCCATCATGCGCTGCATGTGATGATCCTTGCAGGGCTCATGTGCCGCTGGATGTCATGGCCGAAGGAGCGGGCGCATGATCTCATGATGTCGGCTGTCCTGCATGATGTGGGAAAGATGAAGGTTCCCTCTGAAATCCTCGACAAGCGTGATTCGCTGACGCCGGAGGAATTCAGCAAGGTTAAAAAGCATACGGAATACGGCTATAATATGCTGAAACTGGGGCCGATCGGATCGAAAAGAGACGTGCTTTTCGGGATCCTGCAGCATCATGAGCGCTGCGATGGCTCAGGATATCCCAATGCAGTGCGCAAGGATCAGATCGATGAGTTTGCGCGGATCATCGGGATCCTGGATATCTATGACGCGAT
>CALGGN010000374.1 GCA_937915915.1 uncultured Selenomonas sp.
CAGATAATAGCCTTATAAAAGACAAAAAGGGATATACCCTCCGTGTGTAATATCGAAAGGTATATCCCTTTGAAATTTTGCTATGCTGAGAAATTTCAAAATAGTATTGATTTTTCGCTGTGAATGCAGTATAATATAAATAGATAAAGCTACTCGGAAACAAGTGAAGGGAGATGATCGCATTGGCAATGAAAAACAAGGCTAACAATAAGCCGAGAACACGAGAATTAAAGCCTTTTGAAGAACTTACCATAACCGATGACTTTATGTTCGGCGCTGTTATGAGTGATCCCAAAAGATGTAGAAAACTGCTTGAATATATCCTCGGCATTAAGATAACGAAGATTGATTACAAGGAAAAACAAAAGACCATAGATGTATCATATGATTCCAAAGGTGTTAGACTTGATCTGACGGTTATAGATGAGAAAGGTCAGGTTTTCGATATTGAAATTCAGAATGGCAGGAACGAGAATCTGCCGCTGCGGATAAGATACTATCACGATATGCTTGACCTTGATATGTTGGAGAAGAGCATGGATTATACCAAGCTCAACCGGTGCTTTGTTATCTTTATCTGCACCTTTGATCCCTTCCCCGGCAATGACCGCAAGATGTATACATTCACCAACCTCTGCCACGAGCAGGATGGCTTGGAACTTGGGGATGAAACTGTCAAGATTTTCCTGAACACCAAAGGCACGGTCGGCGAGGTGGACGAGGACATAGACAAATTCCTCGCCTATGTGGACGGCAGAGCCGCAGAGGGTCAGTTCACGCAAGATATTGCTGCCGAAGTCGAGAGGATAAAACAGCACAACGAAACGAAGGTGGAGTATATGACGCTGATGATGGAACTCAAGGAGCAGAGAAGAGAAGGTTTTGACGAGGGTATAAATAAGGGACGTGTGGATACTATCGTGAACAATGTCCGTGCGCTTGTTGCTAAGAAGGGTTGGAGTACCGACGAAGCCTTCGATACTTTAGGTGTTTCGCCAGAGGATAGGGTTGTCGTTATCTCAAGATTGTGAAACCACCACTGACATTATTTTGACATAATCTTCCTTCTGCATTTTGGAATAAATACGATATGGTACGTGAATTGTACTTTGTATGTGCTAAATTACCGTCGAATCCGATCACATCGTATTCAGGGAAAAATGCGTCATAGTGCCTCGATTCATCAGCATTGCCGTTTTTCCCATGTACATAAATCATTTTCTTCTTCATTAGGAGTACTCCTTATGAAATCCCGTGAATCGTTACGGGGGATCAAAACCCATGTTTTAATCCTGTGATGCCGTTGTCAGTTCTTGATTCCACGGCAGGACGATATGGGGAAGTTCCTCACGCATTCCCGTTTGAAACTCATAGGAAATGCCGTTTTCCTCCAGTTCCTTCAGAAAAGCATTCACATAAATGGGGCTGTGGAATTTTTGGATAAAATCAAAAGTGAATTTTCCGTTGACGGCAGAAATCTGAACCGTGATGGGAGTTGTGTTATAACTCCCCACATGAAATTCCCGTACATATTTCTCTGCCTCCTGAAAATTTGCCTTCCCCACATAGCTGACGCAAGCCGTCCCTGTACGAACTGCCATTTCATCGACGTATGCCGCTATGCCCGTTCTTTCCTCATGGCGATTCTTGGACAAAAGCATCTTTGTCAGCCCCACAACAGAAGCTACGCCGGAAAGCACATTTTCTTCCGTAGTTTGGTCAGCAACCATGTTTCGATATGCCTGTATCTGCTGCCGTAGGGACAGGTGCCGCAAATTTTTTTCGTACGCGAGAAGCGCTCCGCCGACCAAACTCTGATGCGCCAGCGACGCGTGAAGGGCTTTCCGCTGATTGACGCATAATATGATGCGGATGATTTCCTGCGCATCGGGAAAGAGCTTTGCAATCGCGCGGCTCAAGAGCAAAGAAACCATCGTTCCCGGACTTGCGCCGTTTTCTCTGTTGAACTGCATAAACTCGTTCTCTGCTACCGTGATACCGTATACCGTGCTGTACTTTTCCACGGGGAGATTGGCCGCCACGCCGGGATTCAGCGCCGTAGGCATCTCATAACGTCTGGGCGTCGGAAGGTTTTCGGCTTTCATGACGGGGCATTCCCATTCTTCCAGGGATATTTCATCCTCCAGAGTACGAATTCCCTGCCTCGAAAGCGTCACATTGTACCGACGGGAGCAGTAATAATACAGCAAAGTGCGGATCACTTCATAAGCTCCCATTCCGTCGGTCAGCCCATGAAAAACATCCATGACAATCCAATCGTCAACGTAGGAAAAGGATATCATGTGATAGTTCGAGTTTTTAGCGTTCAGTGCCACTCCATGTACCGAATCGAAAAGAACAACGGGGCTTGGATTGTCCTCAAAAACAAATTCGCCGCTTTCTTCCCGAAGCCTCACGCAGAAATACGGATAACGTTTCATGGTAGTATCCACTGCGTCCCTGAGCACTGCGGCATCCACCCGGTCTGCCATTCGCATCCGGATTCGTATGGCATACGGGTGATTTTTCTTTGACTTGTACAATGGTAAAATTTCAGTAAAAAGCCGTTGTTTCATACACACATCTATCTCTTTCCCGTTCAGTTTGTCATCATTTCTCCGCAATGGTAATGCTGACATCATGCTTTGAAAGCAGCTCCGTCATTTCCTGCTGCGACAGGTTGATATGACCGAGCCGAGTATATGCCCACGAATTTGAATCGTAGAAGATAACGATTTGATTGCCGGCGTACAGCACAATATCCCCATAATGTGTCGTGATTTCCTGATCATCCCTGACAATGCTCCGCCCAATGGAGCCGACCTGCTCGAAGCCGCCATATTGGGACATCTGTATCGTCAACGGGAGATTTTTTTGCAAGTCAGCCACGGAAGCATTATTTTCCCATGTGACGGGGACTTCGGTTTCACCGATGGCGAGTTTCATCGTCTTTACCTCCTGATTTCCTGCCACTCGCTCCGATTGAATTTCCGTTTGCTGCTTCTCGCCTGTGACGTCCGCATTCGTTGGCTGATTGGCAAAACAACCGGAAAAAATCAACATAATGCCGAACATCGGCAGCCAGATGTTTTTTGTGCTCACAACGCATTAGCCTCCCATCTCTGTCATATTCCCGCTTGCCCATTTTACATTCTCCATCCGCAGCCCCCGCTCCTGCTAAACAAAATAAAAAAATTGGCGCAGAGCAAAACCTCGTTCAAAAAGAAGGTGAATCATCGCCGTCTGTCGAAGTATGAAATGGATTATTTCGGGGGTGGCAAATCATGGAGAAGAAAACAGAGCGGAGCAGCCAACGGAAAATTCCCATGAGCATCGCGCTCCTCAAAACATAAGCAATATGAGGTGATGGCATGAAAATAGTGGATGGTAAAGATTTTATTCCACAGGTAAAAAAGTTAATCGTTGAATACACTGAACGCTTGGGACGGGATTTGGCGTTTCAACACATAAATGAAGAACTCCAAAACCCTGCCACGAAATATACGGCTCCAGAAGGAGAAATTTTAGTAGCCTTGGAAAAAAATGAAGTGCTGGGGATGGTAGCATATCACAGGCACAACGAATCGCGCTGTGAAATGAAAAGGCTGTACGTCAGACCAAAAGCGAGAGGGCTTCACTTAGGAGATGCTTTGGTAAAGGAGATTGTTTCCCACGCCCAACAGGCAGGGTACAAGGAAATGGTATTGGATACCATTACGCCGTTAAAGTCTGCGATCCACCTCTACGAAAAGCATGGTTTTACCGAATGCAAGCCTTACTATGATAACCCAATGGATGATGTTATTTACATGATGAAAAAGCTGTTGTAAACTTACCTGAAACATACGCAAAACTTTTTTCAAAAATCATGTAACACTTTTCGTTTTGATTGCAATATCTACACCTCTGCGGACACCGGCAAGATATTGTATCATAGGGATGTTATCAATGCCATAAAGAATTACAAAGGCTGAAAAATTACCGCTTGTTGCTGAAACATACACACTTTCCCCAGCATCATATCCAAAACAAACTCCGTGCGAAACAGTGTTTCGCACGGAGTTTGTTTTGTCTGCCTGGATCAGTTCGCTCCGCCTTCGTTGTCTGCCTCGCCGCTGGCCCATACCTTGTTCGCATAGACCGAGTTGAAGAGCAGCGCCACCTGCAATGCGACCTGGGAGAGATTCGCGCCAAGTGTTCCGATCTGGTTGTCGCCCATGAGCATCTGCACCGTCAGCAAACTCCAATAGGTGAGGTTCGCGATATTCACAACGATCCAGAGCGACCAGTTTTCCTTGTATTTCAGGATATAGAGGAGCTGCGCAATCAAGCTCACCACAAAATTGATGGAATCGAAATACGGAAGCTGCCCCTCCAGCATGGAGAGCACGATCCATCCCACGATCCATGCGGCAAATGCCCCTGCGAAGATCTTGCGCTTCGTTCCCGGCTCGAAGGAGCGCGTGGCCTCGTTCTGTCCCCACATGAACCAGCCGATGGGCTGCGAAATCACGTAGATGATGTCCATCGCAAAGGAGCCGTAGGCATGGCTGATCCACGCGATATAAGTCATCGCAAGGCATTGCACGATGCCGAACAGGAAGGATATCTTCCTGCCCTTCATGCCATAGACCAAGCAAAGGACGCCCGCGACACCCGAAACCATGCCGATAGGACTGTCCGGCACAATCGCATAGACTACAAGCTGCAAAAGAATCAGAATGGAAACATATGTAATCTCAAATTTTTTCCACTTCGTAAAAAGCTGCCGATAAAACCAATTTCCCTGGCTTACGCTCTCTGCCATTTACTTTTCATCCCCCTCCGAATCGCTCAAGATATCCAACGCAAGGCGCAAGGATGCTTCCTCGCCCTTTGCCATCAACTCATCCCCGCCGACAAGGCTGTTGACGCCGTCGGCAAGATCGCCTTGGTACAGCACCACATTGTTAAGGATGGACAGGGTTTCCATCCCGCGCTGTCTGCCAATGACCATGAGAATGCCCGACTCCATATCGTCCGCGACAATGCCTTTCCCCGACCAGAATGCCTCCGTCTCCGCATTACCGTCCACATAGAACCCATCATGGGAACGGACAATGCCATAGACTGCCTGCGGCGCATATTTATGTGCCAGCGCCATGAGCCGATAGGAGGGCACAGCGGGATAAATGTCAGGCACATATTTCTTGGAAAGCCCATCGTCCCGTACCACGCCTTCCGCGATGACCAGCTCGCCAAGCCCGATCTCCTTCTGCATCGCACCTGCCGAACCAACGCGGATGACCTTCCGCACGCCGACACGATGGAGCTCCTCCACCCCGATGCCAGCAGAGGGCGCGCCGATTCCGGTGGACATCGCAAGAATCCGTTTGCCCCGATACTCGCCGATCACCGAACGATACTCCCGATTATCGGCCCATTCCTGCACATGCTCCATCAGCTTTGCCGCCTTGCCGACACGCGCAGGATCTCCCATGATGATGGCGCTGTCCGTGCCGATTTCCGGTGTCAGCTGCGTATGCGGCTGTGGTTCCAACTTCGACATCATGATTCCCCCCAGAAAATAAAGTTTGCTAACGAATCAAGCCACGCAGTTGCCTGCGCATAAACTTGACCTCCCCATTATACATCAAAATGACTTCTTTCGATATAGATTTTGCTTGCCTCATCTTGATTTCCGCTTCTGGTTCAATTACAATGAACCCGAGTGGTACTCTGACAAAGAAAGGAAATTGCCCCTATGCCAATCTACAATGCTCCTTTGCTGCAAATCGATGCAAAGGAAACACGGCGCTATGCGGGACTCCAAAAAGCTGAAAATTTCTCCGAAGAACGCATCCTGAATGCCTGCGAGGAAGCCGCGCTCCTTGCCGCGCCGCGCGGTATCTGGGAAATTTATCCCTATGACTGTGCGGCGCAGACGGTTCTGGACGAATCTCCCTTCGCCATAAAGGGAAAATCTGTCGGAAAGCACTTGGCGGGCTGCGAAAAGATCATCTTGTTGGCGGCTACCGTCGGAGAGGCAGTCGAATCGCAGGTCACAAAGCTCTTCGAGGATGGCGAGTACAGCGCCTCCGTGCTGCTCGATGCGGCGGCAACGGCAGCCGTAGAGCAGATCGCGGATGCCATGGAAAAGACCATCCGGCAAAAAATGGCACGGGAAGGCTATACGATGCGCTGGCGCTTCAGTCCCGGCTACGGGGACTGGCCGCTGGAGCAGCAGCCGGAGCTGATCCGCCTGAGCCGTGCGGAGGAGATCGACATCCGTCTCTCTGCTGCGCTGATGCTCATTCCACGGAAATCCATCACCGCAGCGATCGGACTTGCCAGAAACACAAAGACAAGCGAACCCTCACACAAGCCCAAAGGCTGCGCCTCCTGCGACAAACGGGACTGTCCTTCGCGCTTCATTCCGGAGGCCGGAACCCAGCCATAAACAAATTTGCCCCTCTCCCTACCTATGATAGACTGGAGGAACTCCTATGATCCATATTTTCGACGGCGCCCTCGGAACAATGCTGCAGGCAGGCGGTCTGCAGCCCGGCGCATGTCCGGAGCTCATGAACATCGAAAAGCCCGATATCGTGCGCGGCATTCATGAGGCGTATATCCGCGCAGGCGCGACCATCATCGAAACCAACACCTTCGGCGCAAGCACCCTGAAGCTTGCACACTACGGCCTTGCAGACCGCATGGCGGAGCTGAATGCCGCAGCGGTGCGCATCGCCAAAGAGGCAGCAGGCAGCCATGCAAAAGTCGCAGGCTCCATCGGCCCGACAGGGCGCTTCATCGAGCCGCTGGGGGACCTTCCCTTTGATGAAGCATATTCTGTATTCTTCACACAGGCAAAGGCCCTTGCCGAGGCAGGGGCGGACTATCTCATCATCGAGACCTGCATCGACCTGCAGGAAATGCGGGCGGCCCTGCTGGCGGCAAAAGACGCATGTGCGCTCCCCGTCATCTGCCAGCTCTCCTACAGCGAGGACGGGCGCACCGTCACGGGAACCGATCCGCAAAGCGCCGCCGTGACGCTGGAAGCCATGGGAGCTTCCATCATTGGCGTGAACTGCTCCCTTGGCCCGGAACAGCTGGTTCCCATCGTAAGGACCCTTGCAGAAAACTGCCGCGTGCCCATCAGCGTCCTGCCCAATGCGGGCATGCCCTATCTGGAGGACGGCGAAACAAAATTCCCCATGGGGCCTGATGATTTCGGCGCTTGGGGGCAGATCGGAAGAGCACACGTCTGAACTCCAGTCACGATCAGA
>CALGGN010000375.1 GCA_937915915.1 uncultured Selenomonas sp.
TCCAGGGCAACAGCAGCAAGGCTGCCCAAATCACAAGCAATATTTTTTTCAACGAAAAACACCTCCTCCCTCGGGTACTTCTCTATAAAACGGGAAAATCCTGCCTTGTATTGCAAATCCTTCCTCCGCGCCATGGCGTGTGCCGAAACTTTCCGAAAGCAAGGGAAAAGCGCATCGGCGACGGCTCCCGTCAGAGCAGGAACAAGCCATCCCTGCTTGATACGGAAAAAGCAGGATATATTTGCCAAGTTTATTTTTTTTTCATATAATAGTAGTCGTTTATCGTCTATATGGGAAAGGAGAATTGATTTGACACACGATTTAGCTATCATCAACACGTTTATCTTTTACATCGGCCTTATGATGGGCATTGGCGTCTACTACTACCGCAAGACGCAGAACATGTCCGACTACTTTCTGGGGAACCGGAAGCTCGGCGCATGGGTGACCTCCCTGAGTGCGGAGGCCTCGGACATGAGCGGCTGGATGCTCATGGGGGTTCCCGGCTTTGCTTATCTCGCAGGGCTCAATGCGGGCTGGATCGCGGTGGGCATCGCCATCGGCACATGGGCCAACTGGCGCTTTGTCGCCGCAAGGCTCCGCAAATACACAGAGCTTGCGGGCAACGCGCTGACGCTGCCGGAATTTTTGCAGAACCGCTTTCGGGACAAGAGCGGCCTCCTGCGCACGATTCCCGCCGTCTTCATCCTCATCTTCTTCATCATCTATACTTCCTCCGGCTTCGTATCGGCAGGCAAGCTCTTCGAGACGGTCTTCGGCGTGCCCTATGAGTATGCCATCTTCATCGGCGCAGGCTCCGTCGTGTTCTACACTCTCGTGGGCGGTTTCCTTGCGGTTTCCCGCACGGATTTTATTCAGGGCGTCATGATGTTCTTCGCGATCCTCATCGTCCCCATCTGCGCCGCCATGTCGCTCGGAGGCTTCGGTACCACCATCAGCGCCATCGACAGCTTCAAGTCTTCCATGTTCCAGCCCTTCCTGAAACCCGACGGCTCCACCCTTGGCATGATCGAGCTCATCTCGCTTCTGGCGTGGGGCATCGGCTATTTCGGCCAGCCCCATATCCTCGTGCGCTTCATGGCGATCAAGAGCACAAAGGAGATCCCGCAGGCAACCCATATCGCCATGACCTGGGTGATTCTCTCCCTCATGGCCGCTGTTGCGGTGGGCATGGTGGGAACGGTCTACCTTACCGCTCCATTGGAGGGAACGGCCTCCGAAACGGTCTTCCTCGTCATGACGAACCAGCTCTTCCCGCCCGTCATCGCGGGACTGATCCTGTCCGCGGTGCTTGCGGCCATCATGAGCACCGCGTCCTCGCAGCTTCTTGTCGCCGCCTCCGCTTTCGCACAGGACTTCTACCATACGATCATCCGCAAGGATGCCGACCAAAAGGAGTTGGTCTGGATCAGCCGCGCCTCTGTCCTGATCATTGCGTCCCTTGCCATTTTCCTCGGACTGAATCCCAACAGCTTCATTTTGGACATGGTGGCGTACGCATGGGCGGGCTTCGGCGCGGCTTTCGGCCCCGCCATCCTCATGAGCCTCTTCTGGAAGCGCACGACGCGCAACGGAGTGCTGGCCGGCATCATCGTCGGCGGCGTGACCGTCCTCGTCTGGAAACAGTTCGAATTCCTCGGCCTCTACGAGATTGTGCCCGGCTTCATCTTCTCCCTCATCGCCATCTGCGTCGCAAGCCTCATGGACAAAGAGCCGCCAAAAGAACTTACCGACACCTTTGAGCTCGTCGGAAAGAGCAAGATATAAACAACTACGGCCCATTGCGGAAACATGATCCGCAATGGGCCGTACGTTATCCTCAAACATGGGAATTGTCTTAGGAACTGTCGAAAAATAACTTAGAGATACCTCAGCCAAACATAGACATTCGCCATGATGATCGAGAGGATCATCATCGGGAACGCAATTTTCATGAAGCCGAGGAAGGAAATCTGGCGGCCGCGCTGTGCTGCCATGGAGGCTACCACGACATTCGCACTGGCGCCGATGAGAGTTCCGTTACCGCCCAAGCATGCACCGAGGGCGAGGGACCACCACATGGGCTCCAGATTGGAAAGCCCCATGGCTCCCATATCCTTGATCAGCGGAATCAGCGTCGCAACGAAGGGGATGTTGTCGATGAAGGCCGATGCAATGGCGCTCATCCAGAGGATCAGCATAGCCGTCGCGCTCACATCGCCATTCGTGATCTTGATGGCTTCCGCCGCCATCATCTCGATGACACCCGTTTCCACCAGCGCACCGACCAACACAAAGAGACCCGCAAAGAAGAAAATCGCAAGCCACTCCACCTTGCTCAGCACCTTCGCGATCATGCCCTCATTGCGCGTGTAAGTGATGAGAAGCAGCAGCCCGGCGCCTGTGAGCGCCGCAGTTGCCGTCTCCAGGTGCAGCCGCCCGTGCAGAACGAACAGCGAGATTGTCACGGCCAGCACGAAGAGGCACTTTTTCAGCAGCGCGGGATCCGCGATCTGGCTCTTCGCATCCAGATGCATGATCTTATCCTGCAGTTCCGGTTTCGTATGAAGATCCTTGCGATAGATCAGCACCAGCAGGCTGACCACCGCGAGGAAAATCAGGACGGAGATTGCCGTGAGGTTAAAGATGAAGTCCATGAAATTCAGCCCCACCGCACTCGCGATCATGATATTCGGCGGATCGCCGATGAGCGTTGCCGTGCCGCCGATATTCGACGACAGGATCTGCGCGATGAGGAACGGTTTCACATCCACCTTGAGCTGCGACGTGATGCTGAATGTAATGGGCACCGTCAGAAGCACCGTGGTCACGTTGTCCAGCATCGCCGAACAAACCGCCGTGATGGCGGAAAGCGCCACCAGCAGCGCCACAGGCTCCGCCTTGACCTTCTTTGCGGCCCAGATGGCCAGAAAATTGAACAAACCCGTCTCGCTCGTGATATTCACCACGATCATCATGCCCATGAGCAGCCCCAAGGTATTGAAATCAATATGATGGATGGCTGTCTCCTGCGAGACGATGCCGAACAGGATCATGAGCATCGCCCCGAAGATACCCACAATGGTACGATGCACCTTTTCAGAAATGATAAGCGCGTAGGCGGCCACGAAGATGATGACAGCCACCGTTGTACTGCTGATCAATTCCACTCACTTCCTTCTCTTACTTTTGCTTACTTTCGCTTTCTCGGTACAGCGGTCAGCATGATTTCATGCCCCTCCCTGCGTACCTTGAAGCTGTATTCCTTGATATCCTCCCGGAAAAGTGCCATTTTCAGCTCCATGAGGGCACGCCCCAGCTGATCCGTCAGTTCCGGCGTGAAGCCCGCTCTTGCAAGCTCCGCAGGCGGTTCGGCAGCAGTCTGCGCCTTGCGCTTTTTCTCCGTAGCCTTCTCCGCCGCAGCAAACTGATCCTCCAGGGTTGCTTCTTCCACATAGTTCTTGAACATATCCTTGTCCGAAAGGTTCTTTGGTATTTTCGACATAAATCGGATTATCCCTTCTTTTGTTCTTTGCTCCAGGAATCCCGCAAGCCCACCACCCGGTTGAACACCAAATGTTCCGGCGTGGTATCGGGATCCACGACAAAATAACCGTCCCGCAAGAATTGGTAATGCGTGCCCGCCGCCGTCCACTTGAGGCTCGGCTCCACCTTTGCATCCTTTAGTACGATCAGGGAATCGGGGTTCAGCGAGGCGATGAAATCCTCCGGCAGATTGCCGTTCTCATCCGTGGTCAGCAGATAGTCATAGAGCCGCACCTCCGCATTGAGCGCCTGCTTTGCATCCACCCAATGGATCGTTCCCTTGATCTTGCGGTTCGCCGTGGCGCCTCCTGTCTTGGAATCCGGATCGATGGTGCAATGAAGCTCGCAGACACGCCCCGTCTCGTCCTTGATGACCTCCTCGCATTTGATGATATAGGCATGCTTGAGACGCACCTCGCCGCCCGGCTTCAGCCGAAAGAATTTTTTCGGCGCCTCCTCCATGAAATCCTCCTGCTCAATGAAAATTTCCCGGGAAAAAGGCACAAAGCGCGTGCCGCCGTGCATGGGATTGTTGTCCGCCTGCAGATACTCCGTCTTTCCCTCGGGATAGTTCGTGAGCACCACCTTCAAGGGGCGCAGGACAGCCATCACGCGATCCGCATGCTCATTCAGGTCTTCGCGCACGCAATGCTCCAGCATCGCCACATCCACCAGACTGTTGCTCTTCGCAACACCGATGCGCTCGCAGAAATCACGGATGGAAGCCGGCGTGTAGCCGCGGCGCCGCAGGCCCGAAATCGTCGGCATGCGAGGATCGTCCCAGCCCCGCACATGGCCTTCCTCCACCAGCTGGCGCAGCTTGCGTTTGCTGGTGATGGTATTCGTCAGCTCCAGCCGCGCAAACTCGATCTGGCGGGGACGGGTATTCACATCAAAGCCCAAGGACTCCAAAAGCCAGTCATAGAATGGGCGATGCGCCTCGAACTCCAAGGTGCAGACCGAATGCGTGATGCCCTCGATGGCATCGGAAAGCGGATGGGCGAAATCATACATGGGATAGATGCACCATGCATCCCCCGTGCGATGATGCTTCGTGTGCGCGATGCGGTAGATGACAGGATCCCGCATATTGATATTCGGGGATGCCATATCGATCTTCGCGCGCAGCACATGCGCCCCGTCCTCGAACTCTCCCTCGCGCATGCGCCGGAAAAGCTCCAGGCTCTCCTCCTTGCTGCGGTTCCTGCAAGGGCTTTCCCTGCCCGGCTCCGTCAATGTGCCGCGATAAGCGCGGATCTCATCCGCAGAAAGATCGTCCACATAGGCAAGCCCCTTTTCAATGAGCTGCACCGCGAACTCATAGAGCTTCTCGAAGTAATCCGAGGCGTAGAACTTGCGGTCGCCCCAGCTGAAGCCCAGCCAGCGGATATCCTCCTGGATGGAATCGACGTATTCCACATCCTCTTTCGTTGGATTCGTGTCGTCAAAGCGCAGATTGCAAAGCCCTGCGTTCTTCTCCGCCAGACCGAAATTCAGGCAGATGGACTTCGCATGCCCGATGTGCAGGTACCCGTTCGGCTCCGGCGGGAACCTCGTATGGATGCCCTCCGTGTATTTCCCGTTCCTCAGATCCTCCTCAATCGCGTTCTGTACGAAATTGGAAGCCATAGTGCCATTATCAGCCATTTATCTCTCTCCTCACATCTCTACCCGGTCTTCCTGCCGAAGTTTCTGTGCCACATGATCCTTCAACCGCGCAACGCCCTTCTCCACATTTGCATCCATCGGCAGATAGCGGATAATCTGATCCACATAGCCCCGCTCCTGGATCCTCGCCATGGTCCATGCAAAATTTACATCATAAACCCACATGAGGCGCACGATCTTGCGGTCCCCAAGGGTTCGGATCCGATAAAAGTCCGCCTGCCTGCCGGATACAAAATCCTCGATGAAGTCCGGGCTGATTTCCGGATGCCCCTTGCCTTGGATGAAATTCGGCATCTTGTCCTCGTTCTCCTTGGACAGATAGGGATTCAGCACCCGATAGATATCCAGTTTGTCCGCATCCCTGAGCATCTTCCCGAAAACCAGCAGCCGTCCGCCCGCGTCCGCAGGGAGCGTCTTCTTGTTATGATGCCGGATGGCAAAGCATACGGTCTCATAATCCTCTTCCGATAACTTTTGGAAGCAGGGAAGCTCCCCTATGACCTTGACCCCAAGCTCCGCATGATCCTCGGAATGGGCATCATTGAATGTCCGATACAGCGTATACTGACGGAACCTTCCCACATCGTGGAACAGCCCCATGATCTCCGCAAGAGCCGTATCATGCTCCGAAAGTCCCAGGTGCTTTGCCAGGGCCACCATATTCGCCGTCACATAGCCCGTATGCTCCTCCTTGACCCGGATGCCCTGCTGCACCTCATCATCCTCCGTATAGAAGGATTTCATGTACCCGGCCATCCATGTGTGCATTTCCCGCAACAATTCTTTCACAACGACCGCCCCTACCAAAAAACACAAAATTCCAACAAGGCACATTATACAACGAAAATCCGAATTTGCACAGTACCCAAAACAAAAAGACCGCCCAAAGACGGTCCCTGTCCATACAAAACTGGTGACGCCAGCGGGATTCGAACCCGCGAACCCGCCGTGAAAGGGCGGTGTCTTAACCTCTTGACGATGGCGCCATGGCTCCCCGAGCAGGACTCGAACCTGCGACAGCCTGATTAACAGTCAGGTGCTCTACCGGCTGAGCTATCGAGGAATCATACTGTGCTTTACACCAGCGAATGTTATTATACTATGCAAACAGAGAGATTGCAAGCTTTTTTTGTGCTAATTCATCTTGCAATTCGCTTCAGAAACGATGCGTATCCATATCCTCCATGACCAGTTTCTCCAGCAACTCCACCGTCATATCCCGCTCGCAATAGACACGCAGCCCATGCTTCAGCAGCAGCGCCGTTGCAACGCCCTGTCCGCGTATCTTCTTTCCCGTAAAACTGCCGTCATGGATACGCCGCACGCCGCAGGACGGGCTGCCTTCCTTCAGAATCGCTACGGTGGCCGCATGATCCTCAGCGATTTTCAACAGTTTCTCCGCCCCCATCAGCAGATACTCCGTTGTCTCCCTGCCCTCCGCATCAAAAGCCTTCCCCTTGCCCGCCAGCACCTTCTTGCCCGACACATGCGCAAGCTCCATGGGAGGGCGGGGGACCGGCATCATGGCAAGACACTCGGGGCATACCGCCACAAAGCGTTCGCACTCATTGTATTGCAGCAGCAGCTCGTGAGCGTTCGAGCCTCCGTCATATCGCACACTGTGCCCCAGCAGACAAGCACTTACCAAGATCATGCCAACGCCTCTTTTCTGCGGTATCAGAACAATCCCGTGATCCTTCCGTCCTCGGTGATATCCATATTCTCGGCTGCAGGCTTCTTCGGAAGCCCCGGCATGGTGAGGATATCCCCCGTCAGCGCCACCAAAAAGCCGGCGCCCGCCGATATGCGCAGTTCGCGCACCGTCACGCGGAATCCCTTCGGTCTGCCGAGCTTCGACGCGTCATCCGACAGGGAATACTGCGTCTTAGCCATGCACACCGGCATCTTGTCAAAGCCCGCCGCCTCGATATCCGCAAGCTGCTTCTTCGCCTCGGCCGTAAGGTCCACACCGTCCGCGCCGTAGATTTCCCTTGCGATGGCCTCCAGCTTATTCTGCACAGTATCCCGCTCATCGTAAATGAAACGGAAGTCGGACTGCTGCTGCATCGCTTCCTCTACTTTCTCCGCAAGCGCAAGGCCGCCCGTGCTGCCCTTCGCCCACACCTCGGAAAGCGCCACGCTCGCGCCGAATTCCCTGCACTTCCGCTCCACGAAATCCAACTCCTCCTTGGTATCCGTGGGGAATGCATTGATGGCAACCACCGCGGGCAGCCCGAATTTCCGGACATTCTCGATATGCTTCGTGAGATTTGCAAGCCCCTTTTCCAATGCCTGCATATCCACTTGGTGCAAATCTCTTTGCGCCATGCCGCCGTGCATCTTCAGCGCACGTACCGTTGCCACGATGACCACCGCATCGGGATGGATACCCGCAAAGCGGCACTTGATATCCAGGAACTTTTCCGCGCCCAGATCCGCGCCGAAACCTGCCTCTGTCACCACATAATCCGCGAGTTTCAGCGCAAATTTCGTCGCCATGATGCTGTTGCAGCCATGCGCAATATTTGCAAAGGGCCCGCCATGGATGAGGGCAGGCGTCCCCTCCAAGGTCTGCACCAGATTCGGCTTGATGGCATCTTTGAAGAGCAGGGTGAGCGCTCCTGTCACATTCAGTTCCTTCGCACGCACCACGCGCCCGCTGCGCGTATAGGCCACCACGATCTCCCCCAGGCGGCGCTTCATATCCTCCAGACTGTCCGCAAGGCAGAGAATCGCCATCATCTCGGAGGCCACCGTGATATCAAATCCCGTCTCGCGGGGCACGCCATGCGCGCTGCCGCCAAGCCCGATCACCACACGGCGGAGCGCACGGTCATTGAGATCCAGCACACGTTTCCACACCACGCGGCGCACATCGATATCCAGTGCATTGCCCTGCTGGATATGGTTGTCGATGACCGCCGCCAGCAGGTTATGTGCCGTCGTGATGGCATGAAAATCCCCCGTGAAATGCAGGTTGATATCCTCCATCGGAACGACCTGCGCATAGCCGCCGCCTGCCGCGCCGCCCTTCAGTCCGAAGCATGGGCCCAAGGAAGGCTCCCGAAGAGCCACCACGACACGCTTCCCCTGCTGATGGAACGCATCCGCAAGACCTACGCTGTTCGTGGTCTTGCCCTCTCCCGCAGGCGTCGGGTTGATGGCCGTCACCAGCACCAGCTTTCCATTGGGTCGCCCCTTCAGTCCCTGCCACATCGAAAGAGGAAGCTTTGCCTTGTATTTTCCGTAAAGTTCCAGCTCATCCTCTGAAATTCCCAGCTGCTCCGCAATCTTTTGAATCGGGCAAATCTTTGCCTCCTGCGCAATCTCCACATCCGTCTTCATGCCTTTCCTCCCCTCAATGGAAACCCTAAGGAATTGTTCATAACCAACTATGTACCAATTCTACAGGCAAGTCTCGCACTCCTGCTAAACAGACAAAAAATGAATGGGCACCCTCTCTTTCTCTTACCTTACCGCCAACAAAATAACTGCTTTCTCCTCCGGCAGGACATCCAGTTCCGCCTCTAAAACCGAGAGCATCTGTTCCCTAGTGTAGCAGGTTTCAAATAACTTGCTGTTTGAACGCAGGATAAATTTTCGTG
>CALGGN010000376.1 GCA_937915915.1 uncultured Selenomonas sp.
ATGCATAGCTTCTGCACGTCCTTCTGCACGTCCTTCTGCACGTCCTTCCGCACGTCCTTCTGCTCGTCCTATGTTATGCTCTTCGCGCATTTTCATCTCGTAAGTCATATAGCTCCTCCTCTCCCGTTCGATAGTCTTTACGTCCTTGATTTCCTGGTCTAACTCCTGAACGAACTCATCATTGCTGATTATCCCATCCACATAGTCCAAGAATGCTTTAACGTCCGGAGTAACATCATCCATATCTCCCTTAGTGCTGAGGAACACTTTGGTAGAACCATCCGGCATCAGGATATTCTTATCCTCTCTGCAATAGTTACGGAATGTATAGATGTGTCTCTGTTCATCCAGAATTGCAAAGGGACAGATGAATATGATGTAAGTATCATTCAGCTCATCATATTCAGCTCCCGTGGCCAGCAGGTCAACATCAATCATCGACTGGTAGTAACGGGGACGCTTGAACAACGCCGCATCAGTCAGCTTGCGCACCTGCATTTCTACGTTATAGACTGTGTGCTTTTCATCTTCCACATAGACATCCAAACGAACGCCCTTGCTCTGATAGGTGGCCGTTATGGTCTTTTCTTCCTCCAGATATTTTATATCGTGAATTTTGATTTTGAGAATCTTTTCCAGCATCTTCTTGCAGAACCGCTTGTGGCTCATGACACGCTTGAACATGTAATCGTCCTGAAAGCTCAGTTCCTCCCAAGGCTTGATTGTGCCCACGGAACCACCTCCATCCGCTTGTTGGCTATATTATACTACATATCTTCTACCAATTCTATACGGAAAATTCAGAGATCAGCGACGGGAGCTTGGCGCAGATGCCACGCTTTTTATTTCATGCAATCTCGTTCTGCTCCTTTTGGGGGTTTCACAATGGGAAACGTTGTATCGCAACGCAACGGGAGACCGGCTATATTTTTTCTACCCAAAGAGCAATGGGAAGAACTACCCTATAATGCTCAAAATCTTTATCAGCTGTGTATATTATGAAATTATTTCTTACTGCAACAGCGCAGATCAGAAAATCCACAGCCGATCCCTGGATTCCACTGCGCCTGCATATATTGGAATATTGGGCTGCGAGTTCATAATCCATCGTTTCTATAGGTGCATCCGGCAGACAGGAGAGTATTTTTTTCAGCTTTACAAACTTCTCATCGTCAGAAATACCGGATAATATTTCCTGCCGCACAGGGCCGATGAGTACGGCTTGCAAATCCCGCAACAGCTTGGCAAGATTCTCGCATATCACAGGGTTGGGAGCCTTTCTACTCAGAACCTCCGACCAGATACATGTATCAACCAAAACCTTAGACATGACGTTTCCTTTCGGCTTTGTAATCATAGCTGTCATCAAAATCAACGGTACCGAAGGCGGCAATTACCTGCTCGGCTTCACGGCGCTGGATAAATTCTTTCAATGCCAGAGTAACAGTATCTTTCTTGGTCTTTAGACCACCGACCACAACAGCTTGGTTCAGGAGCCGATCATCAAGAGCTAAATTCGTTGCCACAATTAGCACCCCCTTTCTGACATTGTATCACACATTAGGATGTGTGAATAGTGGATTCACACTCTAAACATCTCCATCGTGCCATGGCCCCTGTTTCTCCCCAAATCGTAAATTTGCTTTCCCAAAATATATATTATATCCATGAGCAGCGATATATCGCTATGGGGAAATACTGTGTATCGGCTCAAGCCTTGCGGCTTGGGCTGTTTTTGTGCCTTGGCACAGGAAGGAGCAAAGAGCAATGAAACAGGGAAGGACTTTGGCAGGACTGGGAAAAGAACTGGAGAGACAGCGCAAAGCACGGAAAGACTTTGTAGCGGATACCCGCAGTCTGGAACTGGCATCGAGCGCAGGGCGGTCAGAGCTTGCGGTCATTGCGGGAAATGACAGGCAGGAGTTTCCTGTCAACGAACTGGCACATCAGCAGATTTCGGCAAGGCTGGGCATCCCTTACCGCTACTATCAGAAGATGCAGGCGGAACAGCCCCGGCTTCTCGATGAGAATGTGAACACTTGGTTTAGGGAAACATCGGAACGTCGCATGATTCGCATCATGGACGGCAATGTGCGGGCGTTCCTCTCCGATCGCTATCGCCGCCTTGACCATCTGGAACTCTGCGCGGCGATTCTGCCCGTGATAAACACGATGAAGGGTGCCAGCATCGAATCCTGCGAGGTGACGGAAACCCATCTCTATCTGAAGGTCATCAACAAGCGGTTGAAAGCTGAGGTCTGTACAGGCGATGTAGTGCAGGCAGGATTCGTTGTCAGCAACAGTGAGGTAGGCGTGGGAAGCCTCAAGGTGGAGCCGCTGGTCTATCGGCTCGTCTGCAAGAACGGTTTGATTTGCAAGGACTATGCCCAGAAGAAGTAGCATGTAGGAAGACAGGCCGTCGGGGCTGAGGAAGCCTATGAAATATATTCGGATGAAACTCTGAAACAGGATGACAAAGCCTTCTTCATGAAGGTGCAGGACACTGTGCGCTGTGCCGTGGACGAGGCAAGGTTCCAAATGACCGTGGACAAACTGAAGGAGTCCATGCAGATTCCCATGGAGCACGACCCCGTGAAGGAGGTTGAAATCCTGGCCGATCGATTCCTGCTGACCCAGAACGAGCGCGGGGATGTCCTCCGGCAGCTCTTCATGAGCGGGGATAACAGCCGCTACGGGCTTCTCAATGCAGTCACCGCAGCCAGCAAGATCGCCTCGGACTACGAACGGGCGACGGAGTTGGAGCGCATCGGCGGGGAAATCCTTTCCATGTCTGTCCCGAAGCATCTTCTCCCGGAGTCCGGCAGTGCGGAACGGATGAGGAACGTGACACCCATGCGGAAGGAACTGGCCATGGCATAACGGCAAAGAATGAGAAAAGGCGTTGCATCACATCGGGGTGCAGCGCCTTTTTTATGCCTCAAAACAGAAATTTTGCAAATAGGAGGAAGATCGTTCATGGAAATTCAGAAGAAAATCGGATTGGCAAAGAAAAACATCTGGCAAGCGATCGATGATTACCGTGCCCAAACCTACATGACAAAGGTATTGGACAGCATCATGGACAGGTTTGTGGACCGGCTGGCGGAGGACAGCACCCATGCCAAGGAGGCGCTTCGGAACTTGTTCCATCGCTCTCCCGTCTGGAATGAGGAACTGGATGCCCTCGTCATCAACGGGACGAGGACACACAACCCAGACCTTCGGAGAGTCCAGACTCTGGCGGACACCATTCTCCATCCTGCAAGACTGGGGGCAGACATGGAAAAGCGGGAAAAGATTCGCCGCGCTGTCAGCTTCTTTGCCCAGCCGGAGGACGACCCGTCCCTTGCCGTCCAAGCCATCGAGAGCCTTGCGCCCATGGAGAACTGGGAGCGTATCGGAAGGCATGCGGAAACAAGGTTCTTATGGAGCTGTACGCTTCCGTGTTTTGAGTCGGCCATGCGTTCTTGGAAAATTCTTGCCACGGCAGGAGAAACACGGTAAAATAAGGCTAAGAAGGGAATGCGGAGGGATTCGATGGCAGGAAAGACTTGGGAGGAACTGACCATACAGAACAACTTCATCTTTGGTAAGTCCATGGAGACAAGCCCGAAGATCTGCAAGTGGCTGTTGGAAAAGATTCTTCATATGAAGATCAGGGAATTGACCTATCCGGAGCGGGAGAAGTCCATTGATGTGAGAAGGGATAGCAAGGGCATCCGCCTGGATGTCTTTGTGCAGGAGGCGGATGGGGAAAGCTCGTATGACCTGGAAATGCAGGTTATTGGGCAAGATGATCTTCCAAAGCGCATCCGGTACTATCAAGGGCTGATCGATATGGATGCCATGGACAAGGGGCATTATTACTGGATGCTTGGGAAAACGGCGATCATCTTCATCTGCACCTTTGATTACTTCGGAGAAGGGCGCCATATCTATACTTTTCACCAGAGATGTGATGAGGATAATGCCATCCAATTGCAGGACGGGACAACAAAGGTATTTTTGAATGCCAAAGGGACAATGGATGATGTTGACGATGACCTGAAGGCTTTTCTAGATTATGTGGCGGGAAAGAAAGTAAGTCATCCGATGGTGAACGAATTGGATGCAGTAGTGCAAAAGGTCAAGCACAACAAGGACTGGAGGTCGGAATATATGCGGTACGAACATGAACTGGCGGCAAGAGAACATCTGGCTCGTGAGGATGGGCGTAAAAAAGGGCTTGAGGAAGGCAAGATGGAAATGGTATTGGAGATGCTTCGTGAGAATCAACCTTTGGCGTTCATCTCAAAAATATCGAAATATTCTATTGATAAAATCACCGAAATTGGAAAATTGAATGGGCTGACTTTAACAAAGTAAGGCTATAATTGAAAAGATACCTTTAGAAGTCCCATGAAGCTGGAATCAGACAGGCTTCATGGGACTTTTTCGTTTCGCTGTATAAGAGCATAGAGCGTATAACCGGGCAGGGGATGATGCTCCTGCCCTTATTGTGTTTATGGAGGGATTCAATATGTGTGCCTATTACATGAGCCCCATCTATCAGGATGTAACGGCCAAACTGCTTACAAGAAGCGGTTCCGTTTGCCTGTCCTTAAGCAGTGGAAAGGAGCTATGTATTATCCCAGAAATTCCGTTTCCGAAAGAGAAGCAAGAAGTTCATTTGTTTCCTGGACGGTGAGTCCACGCTCCAAGGCGTGCCAGATGATGCTGTCCCAGGAATTTCGCACATAGAGCTGTTCTGCCCCCGCATAGTAGAGAAGGTGCTGCGCTTCCTTGGGAGTCAGCTTCATAGCAAGGGCCATGGAGATCATCTTCCTGCGGGAAGGTTTTTGCTTTCGCCCGGCGAATATATGGTAAGCATAGATTTCGTCAATCTCCGCATGTTCAATGACATCCTTCTTGGAAAGGTGTTTTTCCGCAAGCAATTGTGAGAGATATTCTGTGAGGGTGCATTTGCGCATATGCTCCTGATTGGCTGCAAAATATTCGTCCACAGTATCGGCAGAACTCAACTCATGCTGCAACTGCTCCGTATCCTTTTCACTCATGACAAGCCACTCCTTTCCTATTGGCTGTAGGATACAACAGACGGCACGAAAAAGCAAGGTGATGCAGGAATGAAGGCAGAGACACTTGTCTATCTGGAAAAGCGCTTCGAGAAATTGCGAAAGCTGCACCAGACAGCCAAGGGCGAGGTCTGGCTGGCAACAGACACGGACGGGAAACCGGTCGTATGGAAGACCATACAGCTAACGGGACTTCCATACGCTGCCATCAAAAAAATATCCCATCCCCTTTTGCCGGAAATCATCCATGTAGCAGAGGATGAGGAAAGCACCATCGTCATTGAAGAATATGTACAGGGACGCCCCTTATCGGAACTGGTCGCACGGAAGAAATTCCTCAAGGAAGCGGAAGTCCGAAGCATTCTGCTCCAACTGTGCAGCGGCCTTGCCCTGCTTCATCGAAAGGGCATCATTCACAGGGACATCAAGCCGTCCAACCTTATCCTGCAGAAAAACGGCGATGTGCGGCTGATCGATTTCGATGCCGCTCGCGTGGTAAAGGAGAACGGGGAAGAGGATACCCATCTTCTGGGAACACGGGGCTATGCTCCCCCGGAGCAGTTTGGCTATGGGCAGACCGATGCCCGAAGCGACATCTATTCCCTTGGCGTTACCCTGAAGAAGCTCCTTTCGCCCGGGTACAGAGGCTATCTCCATAGGATTCTGGACAAATGCACGGAAGTGGATGCCAAACGCCGCTATGATTCCATGGAATCTCTGGAGCGTGCTGTACGCTACGGAAACCGCTGGAAGAAACTGCAATGGCTGGCTGCGGGTCTGGTTGCTTTTTCCGTGGGCACAGCGCTGTATCTGTCGCAAAGAGAAATTCCCTCTCAGCAGATACAACCTCCGCAGGAAGAAATACAGGAGATGACAGAAGAAAGCAATGCGGATGATTCTATACCTGCCGGAGAATCGCAGGATGGAAGGGATACACCCAAAAAGAAGACTGCTCCCAAACCGGAGCAGTCCGCACAACAAGAACAGAGCAAGCAAACGGCTGTGGAACCTCCAAGCGGGTCACAGCCAGCGCAGAAGGACACGGAAGAGCCGCCGCAGATCGAAAACCGCATCTACATCACGATTTACTTCAATGGAAAAGTTTGGTGGCGTGGACACAATGGGTTTGATGTTCCGATCAATAACATGGGAAAGACATTGTACATTCCAAGAGCCATGTGGCAGGCATGGGGAGACTTTAGCGGTGAGGAAACAATACATTCCGTATCCTTTCCCGCCGACTGGAATCTGCAGATGCATGTCCAGAACGTATCGGATCAACCATGGGAATATCCGCAGTTGGAAGTGGTGTACGATGACCATGGGGCAGTCCAAAGCGATGTATTGCGCGGAGACACCCTGCAAGCGGGAGAAGGCATGGACTTTTCGATTCCGCTGGGCGGATATACCGTTGAGCGCCCGGACATTGAGTCCCCTTTCAGAGAATTGCGGCTGAACCTGTCCGGGGATGGGTCGCAGGAGGTGTTCAATAGCAGATATTGCATTACCTTTGTTTTCGAACAGTAAATTTTCTGATTTACCCCGCGGGTAAGGACTTTCCGCGGGGTTTTTGCTACAATAAAAGAAGCTTCAAGAATCTCACCGTGACTGCTTAGAGGATGGGTAGGGCTCCTTCTGATCCGTCAGGCCAAGGAGGTAATCCGTGCTTGTGCGGTGGTAACGGGCAAGCCGGATAAGAACCTCCGTGGGGATGCTTCGTGAGCCGATCTCGTAGTAGGAGTAGGATACCTGGCTGCAATTCAGATAGTCCGCCATCTCCTTCTGCGTCAGGTCCCTGTCCTCGCGCAGTGCGCGGATACGTGGATAGCGCATGGGCATCAACCTTTCTGGGAAAAGTATACCCAACGCAGCCCTTCTGAATTGACTTTTAAAACAAATTGTTTTAAAATTAAAACGAATGAAAAAGTACGGAAAATATGTGGAAATCACCACATAGGGCATATTTTGATTGAAACGGTGAGATAGTATCACGGGAGGAGGTACAGCATGAATCCGGTTCGCGAATATCGCCTGCGAGAGAATATGACACAGGACGAACTGGCCCGACTGCTCGGAGTAGACCGCTCCAACATTGCGAAATGGGAGGCGGGAGTACACAAGCCTCATGCGGATATGCTGGTGCGTCTGTCCCAGATCACGCAATGCTCTCTGGATGAGATTTTGGGGAAATGGGATGAATAAAAAGGAGGAAGGTCGGCATGAAATACACCGTGCATCGTGCCTTGGCAATGCTCAAGACCACAAAGGCACGCATCACCAAGGAACTGGCATCGGATGAGCCGTTCGTCCGAGTGGCGCGAGGGTAAGATGGCAACGTCAATGGCATTCCCGTTGCGGAAATTAGGCGTAGCATCCAAGGGCGCTATGACAGGATCACGGCACTCATCAGCAATTACAGAAAGGTCAAGGCCGCAGTCATTCGGAGCAATGCGGGAGTCGCTGCCGACACGGAACTGCGAAGAGCAAAAGTCGCCGGTCAGTCGTTGACCGTAGCGGAGATTATCGAAATCAGCGACAGCATCTACGGCATGGGAAAGAAAGGCAGCTTCGGTAGCAAGTCTGCCGGATTCAAGGCAAGCCTGTTAGAAAAGCTCAAGAAAGATTACGCCGATGCACAGCAGGAGTTCTCAGACCTTCAGGATCGGGTAGATGCCGAAGTGCTTCAGTACATCAAGGCACTGTCTGTAAAGAAGGATACCGAGTACATAGATGAAGCGGCGAAGGCAACCATTGAGGCCACAAGCAAGATGCTTCACAAGCAAAAAGACCCCATGTTTATTGATCCGCTGAAAATTGCAGAAAAGATTACAGCACTGGAAAACGAAATAGAAGAATTCGTCACGGAGGCAGATGCCGTGCTCTCCGAGCAAAACGCATTGACAACGATTGAAGTTGATTTGGCAGATATTCAGTGACAAGGTTGGATAAGTTGTCGAAAAGTTGAGCTGTGGCTTCTTTCATGAGGCCAAGGCATTGGATACATGCCCGGAACAGGCATGGGAAATGAATTATTGAGGGATGCCGGTCATCCCTCGACCTTAATGGAAAGTTCAACGAAAAAAGGAAAAATCTGAACGATCAAAGTGAAAAGTTCATTCCGTAAAAGCTCAAGGAAAAAAGTTCAAAGAGAGATATATGTTAACGATGGAAGAACCATCATGAAGCATGCGTCTCACAGAAAATCCTGCACCAATAAGCTGAGGCACTATCCTTGCCGAAACTTGCTTGCAGGCTGGCAACTTGTCCATTTCTAAATGAAGGTTATACCGAGGATGATGTATAGAAATTGATAATTGAGAATCCCATGGAAATCGCCGATTTATATTAAAGAATTTCCTAGTCACAATCATTCATGTTTTTACCGATATGTGCCTGCAAAACGTGCCGCATCTTGCA
>CALGGN010000377.1 GCA_937915915.1 uncultured Selenomonas sp.
GATAGACGTAGGAACGTCCCGAAAGCTGATCGCGGATGGCTCCTCCCAGACAGGTAGCTGCTCCGCCGAATGGCTCGATCTCCGTCGGATGGTTGTGCGTCTCGTTCTTGAACATCACGAGCCAATCCTCCATCACGCCGTCCACATCCGCCTGCACAACGATGCTGCAGGCATTGATTTCCTCCGACTGGTCCAGATTCTCCAGAAGCCCGTCCTTGCGCAGCGCCTTCATGCCAATGACCGCAATGTCCATGAGCGTCACGTCGCGCAGTTCCCCGCCATACAGACGATCCCTGTCCTCGCGGTACAGATCATACGCCTTGCTGATGGCCGGCTGGAAATAGCCTTCCCCGATATCCACCATATCGATGGCGGTCGTAAAAGTCGTATGGCGGCAATGGTCCGACCAGTAGGTATCGATCACACGAAGCTCCGTGATCGTAGGCGGACGCTTCTCCTGCGTGCGGAAATATTTTTGGCAGAATTTCAAATCCTCGAAACTCATGGCAAATCCCCGATCCGCCATGAATGCCCGCAGGCCTGCATCATCCAGACCGTTGAACTGCTCCAGAACCTCGACATCAGCAGGCGGCTCCGCCTTCATATCCAGTGTCTCCGGTTTTTCCATCGAGGCCTCGCGGCTCTCCACCGCATTGATGCAATAATCCTTGATCCTTGCAAAGGTTCCGTCATCGACATTGCCCACCAATACGATGATGCGCGCCGTCCGGACTGTGGGGCGCTCCTTCTGCGTCACAAGCTGGACGCACTGCGCGGCGGAATCCGCCCGCTGGTCATACTGTCCCGGCAGGTATTCCATCGCAAACATGCGGGAGTTGGGGAATTTCGGCAACCGTTCCTCATAAATGACATCCACGGGGGGCTCCGAGAACACCACGGACTTCACCCGTGCATATTCCGCATCGCTGAGTCCCTCAATATCATATCGCTGGATGATGCGGACCGCCTTGAGCCCTACCAGGCGGAAGGTCTCGATCAGATCATCGCAGAGCCGCTGCGCGGGAATATCAAAGAAACCCTGCCTTTTTTCCACAAAAATTCTTTTTACCGTCATGATTCTGCCTGCCCCCAAACTACTGCAATCAGGAACTGTTCATCAACAAGTTTTGCATTAGGATCTGTTCAGAAAAAAAGGCATAGCGGCACATGCCGCATATGCCTTGATACGTCACAACAGGATATCCACCGGGATCTTCACCACAACCTTCGTCACAGGTCCCGGTCCGTCCTCCAACGCCATGCAGGGACGATGCACGTCCACGGGATAGAGCACAGCATAGCTCCCGGGGAACAGCATCACGCTGCTGTCCGGAACCAGCGACTGATAAAACATCACATCCCGCTCCGCATCATACTCCTCCGTCACAATCAGATCCGGGCTCAGGGGACACCATCCAAGGTACTCCTCACCCTCGACAACGTACTGGATATCCACGAACTCCTGATGCGACTCCGGCTTGCAATCCTCCTCGGGACGTGTCTGGTACCGTTGCAGATTCGCTACGATCCCATGTTCCCCGATCGGATACTTCCCGTCCTCCATCTTCGTAAAATCATGCTCCGCAAGATAGTGCAGCGCCTCTGCAATGGCAGGATGATATGCCGCCTGCTCAACTTCTATCAGATCGATAGTACCTATTATCATTTCATATGCTCCTATCTTCATCCGCAGGAAACGCAATCATTCCTCCGGCAAATTCATCACAAATCTCTTTCCTATTTTATACAAAACCTTTGCCTTATGCAAGAATTCCAGCAAAAAATATTTTTTTGAGCTTTTGCGCTTTTTTTACACTCTTTCAACCCATTATTTTCAAGGCTTTGAGATATTTTTCACATT
>CALGGN010000378.1 GCA_937915915.1 uncultured Selenomonas sp.
CGTCCGGTGCAAGGGTGCAGAAAGCCTTTATGAAGGCGGTGGACAGGCGGGCATTGGTGAACAGGGGGACATTGGCGTCGATGGCGGCGCTGAAAGTTGGAGCTGGTCTTGTGACGCTGACGGTGCCGGAAAGTTTGAACGACCTGTACGGCGTCAAGCTGACGGAAGTCATGACGCAGCCGGTCCCGGAAGTGAAGAAAGGCATCATAGGAGGAGATAAGGCACTGGCAGCGTTGCTCCAGATGACGGATGGCTACGATGCGGTGCTGATCGGGCCGGGGCTTGGCAGGGACGATGAGACGGGAGAGTTGGTCAGGAAGCTGGCCGGATTTGTCGAAATCCCTGTGATCTTGGACGCAGATGGAATTTTTGCTTACCATGGCTATGCGGATCAGTTGAAATCCTGCAAGCAGGTGCCGATTCTCACGCCCCATTTGGGAGAAATGGCGTCCTTCCTGGGGGTGCCCGTGGAAGAGCTTCGCAGGTCGCTGCTGGAGATGGTACGGGAGGCGGCAAAGGAATACCAGTCGGTTTTCGTCGTGAAGAGCGAGTGCACCATGATTGTCTATCCGGACGGGGAAGCATTTTTCTCGCCGAAGGGAAATCCCGGCATGGCGACGGCTGGCAGCGGCGATGTACTGGCAGGCACGATCGCGGGACTGATCAAGCAGATGGAAAGCGGGGTCGCCCCGCTGGCAGGAGTGTACCTGCACGGCTTGGCAGGCGACTTTGCGGCGCAGGAAATGGGGGAAGGGCTCATTGCCTCCGATATTCTTGCAAAGCTGCCCAGGGCTCGTGTGGAAATCAATCAGAATCGATGATGGGGGAGCGCTATGAAATTTGTTTCTTGGAATGTCAATGGGCTTCGGGCTTGCCTGAAAAAAGGTTTCATGGAATCCTTCCACCAGCTCGACGCGGATATTGTCGGGCTGCAGGAAACGAAAATGCAGCCGGGGCAGGCAATTCTGGAACTGAATGGGTATCGCCAGTACTGGAACAGCGCGGAGAAAAAAGGCTACTCCGGTACGGCAGTTTTTTCGCGTGTGGAGCCGATGGCCGTGAGGGATGGCATCGGCATCGAGGAGCATGACCATGAGGGGCGTGTGATCACGCTGGAACTGCCGGAATATTATTTCGTGACGGTCTATACGCCAAACTCCAAGCGCGAGCTGGAGCGATTGAGCTACAGGATGGAATGGGAAGATGCCTTCCGTACCTATCTTTTGGGACTGGACGCGAAAAAGCCGGTCATCGTATGCGGCGATCTCAATGTGGCGCATAAGGAAATCGATTTGAAAAATCCAGCCTCGAATCATCACAATGCGGGATTCACGGAGGAGGAGCGCGGCAAGTTCACGGAACTGCTGGAAGCGGGCTTTGTGGACACTTTCCGTGTGCTGTATCCTGACAAAACAGGGATCTACACATGGTGGTCCTACCTGCGCAAAGCCCGTGATACGAATGCGGGATGGCGCATCGATTACTTTGTGGTATCGGAGCGCTTGAAGGAGCGGATCGTGGATGCGACCATCCACAATGAGATCTTTGGCAGCGATCACTGCCCTGTAGGACTTGAAGTGGATTGAGGTTATCATGATGGTTGAATTTTTAGCGCTGATGTCGGAACACCTGAGCAGTGCCTTTGCATTGCTGGGCGTATTGCTTATGATCGTTCTGGGGCTTTATCTGCGCCGTGTCAGGATGAGCACCAAGACACTGATCGTGGTCGCGCTCATGCTGGCGCTCACGATTCTTTTGTATCATCTTCGCATCTATCATTTTCCGCAGGGCGGTTCCGTCACGGCAGGCTCTATGGTGCCCTTGCTGCTCCTGTCCTATCGCTACGGTCCCGGTATCGGGGCATTGGCCGGTTTTCTGTGCGGGCTGCTGATTATGATCCAGGATCCCTTCATCCTGCATCCCGTCCAGGTGCTGTTCGACTATCCTCTGCCCTTCGTGGCAATCGGTCTTGCCGGAGCGCTCTCAGGGCATCTTATGCTCTCGACGGCACTGGCTTTTCTGGGAAGATTTCTCTGTCACTTCGTATCGGGCATTGTCTTTTTCTCATCCTACGCGCCTGAGGGCATGTCTCCTGTGCTCTACTCCCTGACGGTCAATGCTTCCCTGATGATTCCCGAGTGCCTGATTTGCTGTCTCGTTCTCAAATTGCTTCCGGTCCGGCGGTTGTTGTCCGCTATGGGGGAATAGGAAAATTTCCACAAATCCTTGACAAGAAAAATTTCTTATGGTATCGTTTTGAGTTACAGAGAAAATCCGTAGGCGAACTATGCGCAAAAATAGAAAGGAAATGAAGCAAGGTAGGATGAGTTTGACATGCCTTGCTTCTTCATGTTTGCATAAAACCGGACTTTCATCATTTGCAGATTGTTTGTCGTATTTGTTCTGGATTGGATGGGTAATGTATCAGGCTAAGGAGTGAAGGCGTTCATGTTTAATCCTGTGCCGGTGGGCAAAAGAACCAGGTATAGCTATGCGAGAATCAAGGAAGTCATGGAGATGCCGCATTTGTTGGATATTCAGAGGAATTCCTACCAGTGGTTCATCGATGAAGGGCTGAATGAGATTCTGAAGGATATTTCTCCTATTTCGGATTTTACAGGGAATCTGGAATTGCATTTCAAAAGCTTTACTTTGGGGGATCCCAAATATGAGCTGGATGAGTGCAAGGAGAGGGATGTGACCTACGCAGCTCCGATCCGCGTGAATGTCCAGCTTGTCAACCATGAAATGGGCGATGAGGTGAAGGAGCAGGAAGTCTTCATGGGAGATTTCCCGCTGATGACGGATACGGGAACCTTCATCATCAACGGCGCGGAGCGCGTCATCGTCAGCCAGCTGGTTCGCTCTCCGGGCGCATATTACGGCGAGACCATCGACCCAACGGGCAAAAAACTCTACAACGCCACGGTGATTCCGAATCGCGGAGCATGGATCGAGCTTGAAACAGACACAAATGATATTGTTTCCGTGCGCATCGACCGCACGCGAAAGATGCCTGTCACCTATTTCATCCGCGCACTGGGCTTCAGCACCAATGAAGAGATTTTGGCACTGTTCGGGGATGACGAGCGCATCCGCTTGACGCTGGAGCATGATAATGAGGTGGATTCCAAGGAAAAGGCGCTCATCGAGATCTATAGGCGCCTCCGTCCGGGAGAGCCGGCGACCGTGGAGAATGCGCAGCAGCTCCTGAATGCACTGTTCTTCGACCCGAAGCGCTATGACCTTGCAACGGTGGGGCGCTATAAGCTCACCAAGAAGCTCGGCTGGAAACGCCGCATTCTGGGCAAGGTGCTGGCGGAGCCCATTGTGGATCGGGAGACGGGCGAGATCCTGGTGCCTGCGGATGAGATCGTTACGGAGTCCATGCTGGATGCCATCGATGCAGAGCACGAGAAACAGATTTTTGGCGTGGAAGACAATACGGATATTCCCGGCATGAGCGGACGCAAGCAGATCATGCTGCATGTGAGGAATGGCGAGGGCGGCGTGCTGCGCATGCTCTGTTCGTCGACCCTTGATATCCATGCCGATCGTACCATTGCCATCAACGATATCATTGCGTCCGTCAACTATCTGCTGAATCTGATGGATGGTGTCGGCTCGACGGATGATATCGACCACCTTGGGAACCGACGCGTGCGCTCCGTGGGGGAACTGCTGCAGAATCAGTTCCGCATCGGTCTTTCGCGCATGGAGCGCGTGGTTCGCGAGCGCATGACCATTCAGGACTCCGATATCATCACGCCCCAGGCTTTGATCAATATCCGTCCGGTAGTTGCGGCGATCAAAGAGTTCTTTGGTTCCTCCCAGCTGTCGCAGTTCATGGATCAGCACAATCCGCTTTCGGAGCTTACGCATAAACGTCGTCTTTCCGCACTCGGACCGGGAGGCCTTTCCCGTGAGCGTGCGGGCTTTGAGGTGCGCGACGTACACAACTCCCACTATGGCCGCATGTGCCCCATCGAGACGCCGGAAGGCCCGAACATCGGCCTGATCGGCTCCCTGTCGAACTATGCCCGCGTGAACCAGTTCGGCTTCATGGAAACCCCCTATCGACGTGTGGACAAAGAGGCGCAGCGTGTGACGGATGAGGTGCGCTATCTGACGGCGGATGAGGAGGATGTGCTTACCATTGCGCAGGCAAACGAGCCTTTGGACGAGAACGATTGGTTCAAGAATGCCCGCGTCACGGCACGCTATAATGAAGAAACCATGCTGGTAAGGCGCGAGCGCGTGGATTATATGGACGTTTCGCCGAAACAGGTGGTTTCCATCGCGACGGCCATGATTCCCTTTTTGGAAAATGACGATGCGAACCGCGCTCTTATGGGCGCCAACATGCAGCGCCAGGCGGTGCCTTTGCTTCGCACGCAGGCTCCGTTGATCGGCACAGGCATGGAATACAAGGCGGCGTGCGATTCCGGCGTCATGATCCTTGCGAAGAGCGCCGGCACCGTGGAGTCTGTCACGGCGGATATCATTGAGATCCGTCGGCCGAATGGTGCGCTGGACCGCTATAAATTACAGAAATATCTGCGCTCCAATCAAGGCACCTGCATCAATCAGGTTCCCATCGTCTACAAGGGCGATGAGGTGTTCGAGGGCCAGCCCATTGCGGACGGCCCCGCGACGGATCACGGCGAACTGGCGCTTGGCTACAATATCCTCGTTGCCTATATGCCTTGGGAAGGCTATAACTATGAGGACGCGATCCTGCTTTCGGAGAATCTGGTGAAGCGTGACCTCTACACCTCCATCCATATCGAGGAGTATGAGTGCGACGCACGGGATACGAAACTGGGGCCCGAGGAGATTACCCGCGACATTCCCAATGTGGCGGAGGAGGCTTTGAAGGATCTTGACGATGAGGGCATCATCTCCGTCGGGGCGGACGTGCGTCCCGGAGATATCCTCGTGGGCAAGGTCACGCCGAAGGGGGAGACGGAGCTGACCGCCGAGGAGCGGCTGCTGCGTGCCATCTTTGGCGAGAAGGCGCGTGAGGTGCGCGATACGTCCCTGCGTGTGCCCCATGGCGAGGCAGGAAAGATCGTCGATGTCAAGCTCTTTACACGTGAGAACAATGATGAGCTGCCGCCGGGCGTCAATCGCCTAGTGCGTGTCTATATTGCGCAGAAGCGCAAGATTTCCGTGGGCGACAAGATGTCCGGACGCCATGGGAACAAGGGTGTCGTTTCCCGTATCATGCGTCAGGAGGATATGCCGTTCCTGCCGGACGGCACGCCGGTGGACATCGTGCTGAATCCGCTGGGCGTTCCTTCTCGCATGAATATCGGGCAGGTGCTGGAAACCCATCTCGGCATGGCGGTGCGCCTTTTGGGCCAGCAGATCAAGTCGGGCGATCCGACGGTGCAGGCACGTCTCGAAAAGGCCGGATATGACTTTGAAAAGAACGGCATGCCAAAGCCGGATGTGGCAGGAATCCATATCGCTACCCCCGTCTTTGACGGCGCCCGCGAAGAGGATGTCTTCGGAACCATCGAGGCAGCGGGACTGCCGGCGGATGGCAAGACGATCCTCTATGACGGACGCACGGGAGAGCCCTTCGAGAACCGCGTCACTGTCGGATGCGTGTACATGCTGAAGCTCCATCATCTGGTGGACGACAAGATCCATGCGCGCTCCACGGGACCGTACTCCCTTGTCACGCAGCAGCCGCTGGGCGGCAAGGCCCAGTTCGGCGGGCAGCGCTTCGGTGAGATGGAGGTATGGGCGTTGGAGGCCTATGGCGCCGCCTATACCCTGCAGGAGATCCTGACGGTGAAGTCGGATGATGTGGTAGGCCGTGTGAAGGCCTACGAGACCATTGTCAAAGGCGAAAACATCCCGGAACCGGGGGTGCCGGAGTCCTTCAAGGTGCTCATCAAGGAGCTCCAGTCCATCGGCCTTGATATCAAGGTGCTTTCCGAGGATGCAAAGGAAATCATGATACAGGATGAGGAAGACGATGACGATAACATCAATGTGAGGGCAGAGAGCCTGGAGCTTGATGTGAAGGGCGTCGAAGGCGCAGATGCGCCGTCCGCCATCTCTGCTGAATCCGAGTATGAAGGCTCATCCGGTGATGACGAAGAGATCAGCGTGGACAGCGATGAGGATATCATTGCTGAGCTTGGGAGCCTTGCGGAATCCTTTGAGGATATGGACAGCGGGAATGAGGAAGAATAAGAAGGGAGTGGCATCTCTTTGCTGGATGTAAACAATTTTGATTCCATGCGGATCGGTCTGGCATCGCCGGACAAGATCCGTGAGTGGTCCTATGGCGAAGTCAAGAAGCCGGAAACCATCAATTACCGTACCTTGAAGCCCGAGCGGGACGGATTGTTCTGTGAGCGTATCTTTGGACCGACACGCGATTGGGAGTGCCATTGCGGAAAATACAAGCGCATCCGTTACAAGAACATCATTTGCG
>CALGGN010000379.1 GCA_937915915.1 uncultured Selenomonas sp.
ATGGTACATTAGTTAGACTTGGCGCAGGCAGAAAAACGCTATATGCAAGAGCTGATGCAGTAATTGATTGATTGTACACCCTCAAACTCCATGGGTCTGGCGCTGTGGCTGATTTTGCAAACGAAATATATGGTTGTTTAATTTAATGCCCTGAAAAACCAGGGCATTTTTTGTTTTAAAGGAAAAACAGACAATCAATGGGGCTATCTGCAAACCAAATGGAATAGTTATGTCCAAACAGACTAGAAACTGATGCAATAAACTGTTATATTAAGTGTTGTTAGTCGAGGCTAACTGATAATACAGTAACAGTAAGGGAGAATATTTTATGAAGGAAATGAATAAGTTAAACGGAAAAGATTTAATTAATATCGGAATATACACTGCCATCTACTTTGTGGTAATTATGGTAATTGCATTTACGGGCCTAATTCCGATTATGCTGATACTAATGTCTTCTATGGTTGGACTGATTGGGGGCATTCCTTTTATGCTATTTTTGACCAAGGTTGAAAAGCCGGGAATGATCTTGATTATGAGCCTCCTTATGGGAATTCTTGCATTCCTTACGGGAATGACATGGGTACCGGTGCTATTTTCTTTGGTCACAGGCCTGATTAGTGAAATTGTCTATAAAAGTGGAAACTATAAAAGCGCTAAGGCTGCCGTCTTGACAGCGGGTGTGTTTCCACTGTGGTGCTGTGGGAACTATCTTCCTTTATTTGTAAATAGGGAAGAATACTTCGCATCCAGACAAAGCTATGGAGAAGAATATGTAAGCGTTGTTATGTCACTTACGCCCAATTGGATGTTTTTTGTATTACTCGTACTCACAGTGATATTCGGTATACTAGGAGGGGTTCTGGGAAGTAAGCTTTTAAAAAAGCATTTTGAGAAGGCGGGGATTGTATAATGAACGAATGGTCAGCCCAAATAATCAAAAAGAGAGAGCGATTCTGGCTGGATCCAAGAACGAAGCTGATTTTGGTCATTGTAGAAGCAACAGTGGTGTTGGCCACTACAGGAGGAGATGAGCTGTATTGGTTTCGTATATTTTTCATGGTGCTGCCGTTTCTTCTGCTACTTACAGCCGGAAATTACAAGGTTATCATCACGGGGCTTGCGTTTCTTACGGTAGTGAACCTAGTTGAAAGATTTTATTTTGATGAATTCCGGGGAATATTTGCCAGTTTCCTTCTGATTATTTCTATGCTGTTGTTAAGATTTCTTCCGACCTATCTTATGGGCGCCTATGTCATTGGAAGCACCAAAATAAGCGAGTTCAAGGCTGCTATGGAGAAAATACATATGCCGGATACCATTACTATCCCTATGTGTGTTATGTTTCGCTTTTTTCCGACGGTAAAGGATGAATGGACATCCATCAATTCTGCTATGAAGATGAGAGGTATCAAACTTGGTGGTGGCAAGGCATCAGAAATTTTGGAATATCGACTGGTACCCATGCTGTCTTGCTGTGCGAAGATTGGAGAGGAGTTGTCTGCGGCCGCTATCACAAGAGGACTGGGAATAGAAAAAAAGCGCACGAATGTCTGTAGGATAGGATTCGGGATTTTTGATTATGTTATTCTTGGAGTTGTTCTAATTATGGTAGTGGTTTGGGCGTTTGGAGTGATAAAATGATTGAGTTTAAAAATGTAAGTTTTCGGTATAGCGCAAATAAAGAAGATGACTGTCTTAAGAATGTAAGTTTTCAGATACCGGAAGGACAGTGTGTGCTCTTGACAGGGCCTTCAGGATGTGGAAAGTCAACGATTATAAGGCTTTTAAACGGACTGATTCCTGAATTCTATAGGGGAGAAGTTAAAGGTGAAATCAATGTCCTCGGGGAAAACATTGCAGGCGGCAACATCTACAATCTTGTGGGTAAAGTGGGAACGGTTTTTCAAAATCCCAGATCCCAGTTTTTTAATGTGGATACCACTAGTGAGCTTGCCTTTGGCTGCGAAAATCTCGGGCTTGGCGAAGAAGAAATTCTAAAACGTATAGACGAGACCGTTTTAGGATTTGCCCTTGTCCCACTTATGGACAGGAATATTTTCGAATTGTCCGGTGGAGAAAAACAATGCATCGCATGCGCTTCTGTTGATGTGTTAAGACCTGAGCTCATTCTTTTGGACGAGCCTTCTGCTAATTTAGATTATAGTGCTACCGGCAAGTTGCGCGATATGATTCTTCGCTGGAAGAAAATGGGTAAGACGATTCTGATTGCCGAACATCGGATAAACTATCTGTGGGATATAATCGACAGGGCTATTATCTTAAATCGGGGAATGTGCATAAAAGACATGATTGTTACGGAGTTGCTTGATGAGAAGCTTCGCAAAAACTATGGCCTTCGCACCACCAGACGGATATCGCCTTACGATCTGGCAACAGGTGATTGCATTCGCGGAAACGGAAAAGAAAAAATTCTGTTTCAAGGATTTTCCTATGAATACGAGAAGAATCGAAAGGTGTTCGATATTGATGAATTTTGCGTTGATAGAAATACAATAACAGCAATCATTGGTGAGAACGGGACAGGAAAGACAACCCTTCTCGAGTGCATATGTGGGCTTAAGAGAAATAAAGGCATTATGCGGATTGGAGATAAAGTATATAAACAAAAAGACAGGCTGAAGGAGATTTTTATGGTACTTCAGGATACCAATCATCAGCTCTTTGCAGAGTCTGTCATGGAAGAGATTATGATCAGCATGCCCGAAGAGGATGTGAATAAGGCAAGGGAAATCTTGCATCGTGTTGATTTGCAGGATTTGGAGGGGCGTCATCCACTATCACTTTCCGGCGGACAAAAGCAACGACTTGCGATAGCATGCGGAATCGCGTCCTTAAGCAACTTGCTTCTTTTAGATGAGCCAACAAGTGGCCTTGATTACGAGGGCATGATTAAGGTGGCAAAAATTCTTAAGGAGCTTAAGGAGGAAGGGAGAACTATCATCGCTGTGACGCATGATGCTGAGTTTATACAGAACTGTTGTGACCGGATGGTTCTTATGAAGGAGCAAAGCTATGGATAATAATGAGATGCAATGGTCAATTATCACAAACTCTGACAAAATGAATGAATTACGGATCCTGGCACAGGATGATGAAGGAATGGTCATACGAGTTGAAAATGAGTCCGGCGAGGGCGATATGATATTCCATATGGTTTTTGACGGAGTGTACCTTATGTACAATGATTTTCACATGTATCATTACTATTCATTCTATCAGCCACCAGGAAGGATTCTTGCTATTGATTATTGTCGCGAGGGTTCTCTGTCCACGAATTCTGATGGAGACTTTAAGATAAAGAATGCGGGGAATATATGTATTGATTCTAGATCGCACCACGGCGGAGAATGTATTTTTGCTACAGGTCATTTTCATGGTATTAGCATAGGGCTTGATACATTGATTGCCTCAAAAGCACTTGCAACGGCATGTCCTGGTATTCCCATTGATATTGATGCAATTCGGGAAAAATTTTGCGGCAAGAATGGCTATTATATGATAAGGGCAAACGATACTCTTCAGAAGATATTCACGGATCTGTATCGGGTTCCTGCTAAGGCTAAAATCAGTTATTTCAGAGCTAAAGTCATTGAGCTTTTAGTATGCCTTTCTGTTATTGATAAAGAACCTGATGACGAAAAAACTTATTTTTACAAGGATCAAGTGGAGAAAGTAAGAGCAATTAAAGCTCTGATCATATCAGATCTTACTCAATCTTATACCATAGAGGAACTGGCACAGAATTTTCAGATATCTCAGACTAGCTTAAAGAAATGCTTCAAAGAAATATATGGGAAGCCAATTTCCTCATGGTTGAGAGAATACCGTATCAATACGGCAAGAGAACTTCTTATAGAAGACAAGGAAAAAAGTATAGGTGATATTGCTTTTTTAGTAGGATACGAAAGTGCCGGTAAATTTTCGGCGGTTTTTAAAAAACAATGTGGGTTGAGCCCCAAAGATTATCGGAGACAGCCTCATTAGCATGAAATGGAAGGGAATAAATGAATTATGGAAAAGACTAAGAAAAAAACAAGTCTTTTGGGCTATGCATTTAAATATGCGGGCCACGAGAAAAAAAATTACATAATTAGCATCATTATTGCAGCAATAGGAGTTATTTTTTCCATGCTTCCCTTTGCAATTATGGGGAAGATGTTGACAGATCTGTTTGGGGGAGTGACGGATTTTTCAACATATGTAAAAGGTGCAGCTTATATGGCGATATGCTGGATACTTCGTGTTTTCTTTCATACAAAATCTACTGCCATATCGCATAAGACAACGTTCAGAGTGATTGGAGAAGTGCGATTAAAGCTTTGCGATAAGTTATCAAGGCTTCCTCTCGGGACAGTAAACGCAATGCCTTCTGGAAGTCTTAAGAATATTCTGGTAGAGCGTACGGACTCTATTGAGACAGCACTTGCACATGTGGTTCCGGAATATACGGCGAATCTAGCGGCACCTGTTTTTATGCTTATATATCTCGTAATAATTGATTATCGGATGGCTCTTTTGTCACTGGTAACAATCCCCATTGCCATTTTGGCTATGGGTTCAATGTTCATTGGCTATGAGGAAAATTTCAAGAGAACGCAGGATACGACCAAGGCTTTGAATGATATTGCAGTTGAATATATCGGGGGCATCGAAGTCATCAAGGCCTTCGGCAAAACCGAAAAATCCTACGAAAAATTTGCTATAGCCGCAACGGACAACGCGAACAGCTTCATTGACTGGATGCAGAAAAGTACCTTTCCGTTCTCTCTTGCCATGGTGGTTGCACCGGCTACGCTGATTGCCCTCCTTCCCGTAGGTGGCATTTTCGTAATGAAAGGTAGCCTTACGCTTACAGCATTTGTACAATGTATCATTCTTGCAACCGGTCTGGTGACTCCTTTTATAACGCTTATGAGTTACAACGATGACATTCGCAAATCTACCGTTATCTTCGGCGATATTGATGCAGTAATGGCGCTTCCTGAATTGTCACGTCCGGAAAAAGGTGCCAAGACGCCGGGAAACTATGACATTCAGCTAACCGATGTTTCTTTTAGCTACGATGAAAAAGAGGTACTCCACGGTGTTAATCTTACGATTCCGCAAGGCAAGGTGACCTCCATAGTGGGGCCTTCTGGTAGCGGAAAATCCACCATTGCCCGCCTTATTGCTTCACTATGGGATACAGACAACGGAGATATTGAGATTGGAGGAGTGAACATCAAGGATATGTCCTTTAAAGACTATAACTTACTTGTTGCTTATGTATCGCAGGATACTTTCCTGTTTGATACTACTGTTCGTGAAAATATCCGCTTGGGCAATCCGAAGGCTTCAGATCGGGAAGTTGAGGAGGTTGCAAAGGCAAGCGGGTGCTATGACTTTATTATGTCTCTTGAAAATGGCTTTGACACTATGGTCGGAGGAAGCGGAGCACACCTTTCCGGCGGTGAAAAGCAGAGAATATCCATCGCAAGAGCGATGATGAAGAACGCGCCCATCCTAATTCTGGATGAAGCTACAGCTTATACGGATCCTGAGAACGAAGCAATCATCCAAAAGGCCATATCAAAACTTGCGGTCGGAAAGACGTTAATAGTTATTGCACACAGACTTTCGACGATTGTCGACTCAGATCAGATTGTTGTGGTCAATGATGGCAGTATTGAAGCATGTGGAACACATGAAAATCTGCTGAAAGACAGCGCCCTGTATCAGAAAATGTGGGACGCTCATTTGTCCGGAAGAGATTCAGGGGAAGGGGTGGATTAAATGATATCTATTATGAAAAGATTCTTTGATTTTTGTTCAAAGGATAACAGAAATAAATTCTATAGGTCTCTTATAGATGGCCTTTTCATGGCTATCGCAAACGGGATGAAATATCCTGCAGCTTTTCTCATCATAGGAGCTTTCGTTTCAGGAAATATCACGGGCAAAACCATATGGATAGCGTTTCTGATTATGCTGGGGTCAATAATCTTTGAAAGCATAATCAGGTCACGATCTGTCATGTTGCAGTGCAAGGGCGGCTACAGGGAGTGCGCAAACAAGAGAATCGAGATCGCGGAGCACTTAAGATTTCTCCCTATGGGATATTTCAATGAGACCAGTCTTGGTGAAATCACGGCTGTTACAACCAATATCATGGAACAGTTGGGAGACATTGCTACCCGTGTTATCATGATGACTTCACAAGGTATTCTGAATAGCATTGTTATCATTGCCCTTATCATGATATTTGATTACAGGATTGGCCTCATAGCCTTATGCGGAGTTGCGTTTTTTGCCATTGTAAATCATATGATGCAGGTGCATAACATCGCGATGTCTCATGTGAAGCATGAGACAGATACAGCTATGGTGGCAGGTATTTTGGAATATGTACAGGGTATAACTGAGGTCAAAGCCTACAATGTGGTAGGTAGCTCAAGAGCAAAGCTTGATGAGACAATCCGCACGGCATCTAAGGTTAATACAGACCTGGAGCTTTCATCCAACCGTTATATCCCCGTACAGAACATCATTTTGAAGCTGACGGGCGTTGCTATCTTCCTTGCATCCATTTATTTTTATCTCCAAGGAAGCATGAGCATTACAGTAGTTGCCGTCATGGGAATCATGTCTTTTCATGTATTTGCACCACTTGAACAAATGGGAGCCTATTCCTCTCTGTTAAAGACGGTGGATATCGCAGTAGCCAGAGCTAGTGCGATTCTTGCCCTTGAACCTATGGATATCGACGGCGAGGATTTTATGCCGGAAAGTAGAGATATTGAGGTTATGGACGTCGATTTTGCCTATGATAAAAAGAAAATTATCGATGCGGTATCCTTTTCCATCAAGGAGAATCAGACGGTGGCATTTGTCGGGCCCTCAGGTGGTGGCAAGACTACGTTATGTCATCTTGTCGCCAGATTCTGGGATGTGGATAGGGGACAGATTACCCTTGGAGGGAAAGATTTGACAGATTACAGCATGAATTCGCTTATGTCCAATTACAGCTTTGTGTTCCAAAACGTATATCTGTTTCACGATACCATTGCCAACAACATCCGCTTCGGCAGACCAGAGGCAGGTATGGATGAAGTCATTGCTGTAGCAAAGAAGTCCTGTTGTCATGATTTCATCATGTCGCTTCCTGATGGATACGATACGGTAATCGGTGAAAAGGGCGCTACCCTCTCAGGAGGCGAAAGACAGCGACTCTCCATCGCACGTGCCATGATGAAGGACGCTCCTATCATTATCCTTGATGAAGCAACTGCTAATGTGGATCCGGAAAACGAAAAGGAGCTTATGGATGCGATTGCGGAACTCACGAAAGAAA
>CALGGN010000380.1 GCA_937915915.1 uncultured Selenomonas sp.
CGAAATAGAACGGTATCGTCACCACGCCCACCGTCAGCAGCCCCATCTCCTTGGCAATGCCGGCCACGACGGGCGCCGCACCTGTACCCGTGCCGCCGGCATTCACCAGGAAGGATTTCATGGTATGGGTGCCGGAGGCATCCACCAGCAGGCCCGTGTAGTTCTTGGCTGTGCGGGCATCTTTCAGGCTCTTGGAGGATTTGAAGATATCCTTGTCCACATATCCGTCGAGGATTTCGTCATCGCTGACCGTATCCTTGACGGAATGGGTTGCATCTCCCGTGGATTTAATGACCGTATTGGCCCCCTCGACGGCAGCTTCCGTCTCGCTGTCAATCTCATTGACGCTGACAGAAGCCCCAATAGCGGCCCCCTGAGAAGAAACAGAGAGTGCGCCTACATAGTTGGCAATCTTCTCATCGCTGATGGCCGTGATAGCCGGGGACTTGGCGCTGATATTAGCGCCATTGTTGACCAGAGCCTTGGTTTCCGTGTCGATGAGATTCACGGTGGCCGAGCCGGCCAGACCCAGACCGCTGCCGTAATTCACGCCGCCGCCTACGCCTACCGTGGTGATGTCTGCATGGCTGGCTGCGCCCAGGTCAAAATCATTGCCGGTGAAGCTGCCGCCGGAGAATCTGGCCGTAGTATGGGTTTCGTCACGGGTGACGCCCACGCCCACACCAATAGCGGCGGACTCGCCCACGGCGGCCACGGCGGCATTGGTGCTGAAATCATCATCGGTGCTGGCCTTGACATTTAAATTACCAGTAGAATCCTTGATGGTCGTGCCTATCACTTCGGCGGTCACATCGGCAGACTTCAGCCCTACGGCGGCGGCGCCGTTCACCGCCGGGGAACCATTAGCCAGGCCCACGCCAAAGCCAATGGTAGTCAGGCCGGAGTTATCCGTAGCCGTGACATTTATCTTGGAGGTATTATGGTCAATGGTGGTGCCACTGATCGTGGCGCTGTTAACCTGACGGTCCGTATCGCCAATGGCATTATAAGCCACAGCACCGCCAATGGCCGTACCCTGAGACAGGGTAAAGCCGCCGGCTACCGCCAGTTTCTTCGTATCGTCTTCGGAGGCAACGGAAATGCTGGTGGCATTCTTCACCGTGCCGCCGGAAAGTTCTGCCTTGATATTATCCGCACCGCTGTTTACCGCTACGGCACCATTGGCGGCCAGCTTCTCCCGGGAAGCGGCCACACCTGCGGTCACAGCATAAACCCGGCCTTCATTCTGGGCACCAATGGCAATGGTTTTCGCCGTATTATCTGCAAACTGCGAATTCTGCACATAAGCGCCGGTGGTGTTTTCCAGACGGTTGTAAGCCCCAGCCAGCCCCGTGGCCACATTGCCCACGGAGACCTGGCCTGCCACATTGATATCCTTAGCGGCGGTGCTGGCGTTAACGATATTGCCGACCATATTCTTGATATTGGAGCCGCTGATTTCAGCCCGCACATCATTGCTGTCGGTCTGCCAGCTGAAGGAGCCTGCCCCGCCAAAGCCGTCAGAAGTGCCGCTGCCCCCGGCGGCTGCACCGATGGCCAGCGTCTTGCTGTCGGCCTTGACATTGAGCATACCGCTGCCGGTGATGTCGCTGCCATTTTTGATGGCCGCCGTAAAGTCATTGTCCACTTCGCTGATGGAAAGGGCTGCATCCACGGAGGCGGAGCCGCTTTCCCCCACAGAGGCCGCAACAGACAAGGCTGCCCCGACGATGACATTGCCACCCTCAGAGGAGATATTGGCCTTGCCTTCGTCATCCAGGGCATCCTCAATGGCTTTTGCATAGGATGTGCCATCGGCATCCAGGCCCCTATCCTTGATATAAGTATCGTATTGCTTGGAAACATCCTTGGTGTCCCGGGCATCCACCGTCACATTTTTGGCCGTGATCTTGGTGCCGTCCAGGACAGCATTGGCCGTATTCTTCAGGCTGTTATAGGCAACAGCGCCCTCAAAGCCATAGGACTTGGCACCGCTGCCAGAGGAAGCGGCCACAGCCAGGCCCACTGCGCCCCCTACTTCGGTAATGCCGGTGCTGACCGTATTGGTAAGATTCCCGGTCAGAGCATAGTTTCCCCTGGTAATCAGGGCATCCAGATTGTTGTCGATACGGTTGTAGACCACACTGCCCCCTACTGCGGCGCTCTTGGATTTGCCGGAGGCAATGGAGGCATTGACGCCGCCGGTTACTAAAGTGTCCGAATCCGTCACGGTATTCGTGACGCTGGCGGCAGTTGCCGTGTTGTTCAAAAGTTCTGCTTTCACGGTATTGTCGATGTCAGCCACGGAGACAGAAGCCGCCCCTGTATAGCTGGAGCCGCCGGCTGCCGCCCCGGAAGTGGCCACAGCAAGGCCAAGGCCTGCCGAGACCACGGCACCGCTGCGCTCTGCCTCATTGGTAATGTCAGCAGCATTCGTGATCTTGCTGTTGCGGATAGCGGAAACCGTATCGATGTCCAGATCAGACCAGCCCACAGAACCTGCCACACCCACATTGGTGCTGTTCTCGTTCTGGCCACCCAGCTTGCGGGTATTGAAGGTCAGGCCTGCGGCTCCGGCCCAGGCCCCGGTAAAGCCAGAATCTGTAGCGGAAAGCGCAATATTCCGGTCGCCTTTGCCCAGAGTGATGGTTGCCCCGTCAATAATGGTATGGGTAGTCCTGTCCAGCAGGTTGATGGCCACACTGCCGGCACCGGCCACGCTGATATCGGACAGCTTCTTGTTGGCGGTGGGGTTCTTGGCCACGTTGTCCGTCTTGAGTTTCTTGTTTTCCTTGATGTCTGCGGCCTTTTTGACAATATCCGGCACGATGGAGTTGAGTTTGTCATTGGCCGAACGCCAGACGTTCATCACCTTGTTTTTATTGTTGGTGATTTTGGTCGTGAGCTTGGCCATGCCACCGGCCTCGTCATCATCGGAAGCTGCAGCAATGCCACCAGCTACGGCCAGGGAATTGATTTTGCCATCCAGATCGGTGGTTGCCTTCAGGCTACCTGCATTGATAGTGGCCTTGCCCACGTTGACAATGCTGTTCACTTCCATATCGTTCAAGGCCAAAGATGCCCCTACCCCTGTAGCTGCACCAAAGCCGAAGGAACCGGCAATATTCATGAGGTTGGCGGTGTTGTTGCCGGTGATATCCATGGCACCGCTGGATTTGAGCGCAGTATTCCCGGCAATGTCCACTTTGGCCGTATTATCTCCCATAACATAGGTAACCATGCCCTTGACGCCGCTATCGCCGCCCATGCTGGCTCCCGTGGCCAGATCCACATGGGTGGTGGTGCTGTCGACGTTCAAGGACAGAGTATTTCCTTCCACAGCCGAACCTTCCGCAATGGTAACTTCGGCATTGCGGTCGGCCTTGAAGAAGGACACCACGCCGCCAACGGCATTCTGGTCGCCGGTCTGCAAACCTAAGTTGCCGTTCAGGGAGGAATCGGCACGTTCAAGCTCGGCCTTGATGGCGGTTGCACCCGTGCCCTTGATATCCGCATATTTTCCCAAATTGACCTTGGCGCTGTCGTCTGTAAGAGCCACGTCCACGGCACCGGCAATAGCCAGTTTCGCATTATCCTTGGACAGATCACGGGTGGGGTTGTAGGATGGATTTTTGTCACTGCCGCCTTCAGTTGCCGAGGAGACCGAGAAATTGGCATAGTTCTCCAGCTTCAGGAAGGCCGTAACCTTCGAGGCGATGGAGGTGTAGGCAGAGGGGTATTTTTTCAGGGCATCCAGCACGGCCATGGCTGCAGGCGCAATATCCCCTACCGTGCCCACATCCGTCTCATAATTGTTGACCGCCAGGGCAAGGTTCGTCCAGGCTGTCGAAAGTTCTGCATCATCGAGTTTTTCGATGGCTTCCTTGCTGTCGTCAAAGGCCTTCTTCAACTCGTCAATGACATGGGTGAATTTACTGGTGGCGGTGACGGTCACATCACTGCCGCTGATTTTGGCATGTTTGTCTGCTGTGCCTTCCTCGACCACGACCTCAGCAGAGCTGTCCAGATCAGCCACCAGTACCGAGGCCTGAATCTTTACCTTCTGGACGCTTTCCTTGTTGTTCTCGTCAATCTTCTTCTGGGCAGCATTGCCCATGGAGCCGGAGGCATACATATGGGTGCTGTCTGCCTGCATATCACTGGTGACTTTCACATTGCCGGCGGCCCAAATATCGGCATTCTTCGTCAGGGTAGTCTTGGCCGTATTCGTCTTGGAGGCCACTGCCACACTGGCTCCGGCGTTAAAAAGGGACTTGGCATCCTCAAAGAGAGATGCTTCCTGCTCGGGGGAACCCATCTTGAAGAACTTCTTGAATACCCCGTCCACGATGGTGTTTTTGATATTGCCGATATACTTGCTGCTGTTGGTAAAAAGGCTCTGTTCCATGTTTTCCGCGCTTTGGGTGGAAGCACCGATGGAATTGGAGGCGTTGATCTTGTTGGACTTGACGGTGTTCTGGGAAGACAGATTGACCTCACCGGCATGGATGGCTGTATCCACATTGAGGGTGGCCGAAGAATCATAGTCCATTACGGCTACAGCCGTCCCGGCCATAGCATTGGCCGTGGCCTTTGCGCCTGCCGTAAGGGAGACTTTTTCCGTGGACTCTGCTGCCGCATTAAAACTATTAGCAATATTCTGTATAATCGCCGTATCCTTCAGATTGACTTCGCTGGTATTCTCCCCTACCAGCACACCGATCCCCAACGCCAACGTGACATTGTCGGTCTTGCTCAGGGATTCCTTGGCACTGACGGTGGGCGAAGCCGAGGCATTGGAAGCGACTTTAGCGCCGCCCTGGTCGGTCTGCAGGGTGCCTTCCACATTCACCACGGCCTTGTTGTCCAGCTTGGCCACCGCCACAGAGGTGCTCTGGGCTCCCTGACGCAGCTTCAGGTGACGGTCATTGACCAGATCCAGAATCCCGCCTACGATGCCGTCGGGGCTGGTGGCCATGCCCGCCGTAAGGGTGCTGTCGGCGGTAATGGACAGAGCCTTCCCGTCTGAAGGATCTGCGCCCGTGGCCTTGATAACGGCATTCTTGCCAATATTGGTCTCAGCCTTTACATGATGGAGAGCCAGCACCGTATCCACATCAATGAGGCGCAGCACATCGGCGCCTGCCCCTAAGACATCATAGCTGCCGCTGCCGGTAAAGAACTTATGCAGGGAAGCCGCATGGTCGCCGCCATTGGTGACGAAAACATCTTCCGCCTTGGCAGCAATGTTGACATTCTTGCCTGTAATCTCGCCATTGGCGTTTACCGTGGCTTCAACGGTTCCCAGGGCAAAGGCTTCCTCATTCTTGGCCGCAGCCGTGACGGACACGTCACCTGCGGCGCTGACAGTTGCCCCTTCAGCCACAGTGACCGTAGGTTTCAGCTCTATGCTTGTCCAGTCGCTGGTGGTGCCGCTGTTTCCCACAGCTGCCAGCACAATTTTCCCGCTGTCACTGGCTTTTTGCAGGGAAAGATTCCCCACAAGACCCGCATTTGCCGTGGAAACATTGACCAGACTGGCAAAGTCAAGGCTGTCCTTGCTCACGATGCTGGCACCACTCTCCAGATTGACACTGCCGCCCCGGAGACTTGCCCCATCCACTGCATTGATCTTACCGGCCACTTTGATGGTGGCATCGGCATTCAGGGCAATGGAGCCGTCCTGTATCTTGCTCCACCGCTGGGAGAAGGCCGTGTCATTCACGCCGCTATTCCCCACCAAGACATTGTATTGCGACTGGGAAGGTGCCATAAGGTGTACGCTGCCCGCATTGATGACACCGGAAGAGCCTACCACCACGCCATTAGGGGAGAGAAAATAGAGATTGCCCCCAATGCCGCCGTTCTTCACCGCATTGACCGTGCCGCTGATACTCACCTGATTATTGACAAAGTTCACCAGACTCCCGGCCGCATTGGGGTTCGCCGCGGTACCCATATGCATATTCGCAATCCGGCCAGCATCCAGCTCAAAGTTTTTGAAGGCATTGACGGCAGTTGAATTCACCAGCTTATCGGCATAGATTTGGTTTACCTGATTATTGAACTTCTCCCCATTGACTTTTTCAATATTCTGCGCCGCAGCCCATGACGGCATGGCAGTTGATGCCAGCAACGCCCCCCCGAAGAGGACAGGCGTTACCCATGCGAGGACACTCTTCGTATTGTTCTTACCGTGGCTCCTGGCATATTCGGAAACCACCACATAACATTTCCGCACATGGCTCCAGATAATCTTATATGTCTTATTCACGGTATTTCGCTCCTTTCAATCCAGCTCCAATCCGTTAAAATTGCGCATTCATGCCAAAGTGAACCCTTGTCTTGGATACCTGAGTACCATTCAGTTCCTTTTCCAGCGGGAATCCGATGGAAAGATCCATATAAACCGTCTGCTTGATATTGCCCCGAAGGCCTAAACCCATACTTTTCAAAACATGGTCTTCGTAGGCGGTGTCGCCAAGGATGGTTCCATAATCAAAAAAGCCATAGACAGAGACCGTCCGTTTGCGGTTCAGCGGGATGGCGTATTCTGCGCTGAAGGTCATACCATTGTCGCCGCTGACCATATCCCGTTTATAACCCCGCACACTGTTCAGACCTCCCAGAAAAAACTGTTCCGCCGAGGGCAGGCCGTCCACCCCGCTCCATTGCAGATTAAGGCGTCCGGTAAACATATGGCCATTCTGCCAACCTTTCTGGTACAGGCTGTTCAACCGATAGAGAGAATAATCATTCGTGGCATAAGTTCCGTCATTGGCTTGAAATGCCCGTGAATGACCTATACCATAGTAATGCTGATGGTAGAAGGCACTGGTTTTCCCATAGCTCGTCATGGCAAAGGACAGGTAGAGATTGTTGGCCTGGCTGTCCTGCCAAGGAATGGCACCATCCTGCATATCCGTCTGGGAATTTTGCCGATAGATGCCAATCTTCGCTTCCGTACGGGTAGTTTGATTCAAGATTAGTGGCTGTAAATAGGCAGCACCTAAATACCAGCCATGACCATTACTTTTCAACTGACGCATAGAGCTTTCAATTAATTCGTTAGTGGAAGTGCTGTAATCGAAAAGCAGTTTTGCCCCCTGCCTGCCAACGGGAGTCGCATAATTAAAACCTACTGAATTCAGTCCCTTGGCACGGGTATAGCTGGCGGACAGGCTGTCCCGTCTGCCTGACAGGCTGCGATTCGTATAGTAAAATCCCTCACGCCATTCCCCATTGTTGCTGCCGCCACTGTTATCCACTGACAGGGTGAAGACATCGTTTTTCGGTTCCTGCAGCACGATTTCATAATCCGTTGTACCGGGCACCTTCCCCGCCTTCACTGTGATGCCCAGCCTGGCATCATTGGTGGCGTTGAAGCGGAAAAGCTTTTTATTCAGCTCATTGAAGTTCTGTACCGTGCCACTGCGCAGGGGCAGGCGGTTCCGGATATAGCTCTCCTTCGTATGCTTGTTACCGGAAATGGAGACTTCCCCAGTCTTGCCCTCAATCAGGGCGATATGCACATGACCATTTTCAATGGTCTGCTGGGGCAGGTATGCCTTACAGGTGGCATAGCCCTCAGCTGCGTAGATGGCATTGATCTTCTCTACGATATTGGAGAGGTCAGCCAGGGATACTTCCTTGCCCAGATAAGGTTCCGTAATCTCGTTGAAGCTGTCGGTCTTGATGATTGCCGATTCATCTATGGTGACTTTATTCAGGAAAAACTTTACTTCAGCTTCCCCTGTACTGGCAGGCATTTCTGTATTGCCCTGAACCTTCTCGTCCTGCTTCTTCCGGTCTTCCTCCATCTGCTGACGCAAACGCTCACGCTCAGCCTCCTCACGCTGACGGCGCATCTCCAGACCGGCATCATCCCGGGGATTTACCGGTAGCGGCGGCGGTGCGGCCAAAGCAACAGT
>CALGGN010000381.1 GCA_937915915.1 uncultured Selenomonas sp.
CACACATTCCAGCACATTGACTGTCCCCATGACATTTGTCTCATAAGTCAGGACAGGCTTCTTGTAGCTTTCCAGCACGATGGGCTGGGCGGCCAGATGCAGCACGATTTCCGGGGAAAAATCTGTCATGGCCTTCTGCAGGGCAGCCTTGTCCCGCACATCTCCCTGCACAGAACGGATTTTGCCCTCAAGGACGTTCTTGAACAGCCTGCCGCCTTCCTCCGTTGGGGAGGGCAGGGCGTAGCCCGCCACCTCGGCGCCCAGATGCAACAGGAGCTTGCAAAGCCAGGTTCCCTTGAAACCCGTGTGCCCCGTCACGAACACCCTTTTCCCCCGGCAGAACCGAGCCATTTCCTCCTTCACCACACCCGCCATGGCGCCTTCTGCTCCTTCCACAGCTTTTCAAGCTGCATCTTCTCCAGCTGGGTATCCATGCATTTCCAGAAGCCGTGGTGCTCATAGCTCATAAGCTCCCCTTCCTGAACCAAAGTCCTTAAAGGAGCCTGCTCAAAAACACATTCATCCCCATCCAGATAATCAAAGATCCTGGGTTCCAGCACCATATAGCCGGCATTGATCAGCGTATTGTCCTTCAGAGACTTCTCCCGGAAAGCCCTCACCGTATTGTCATCATCCACATCCAGCACGCCCTTGGTTTCCTTCAATGTCACTGCCGTAAGCGTGGCCGTCTTGCCGTGGGAACGGTGAAACTCCACCAGCCTGCTGATATCCACATCACAGACCCCGTCGCCATAGGTGAGCATAAAGGGTTCATTCCCGATATAGGGCTGGATGCGCTTCACCCTGCCCCCGGTCATGGTGTTCAAGCCCGTGTCCACCACCGTCACCTTCCAAGGCTCGGAATGCTGCTCATGGGTGATGAGACGTTTTTCCGAGGTAAAATCAAAGGTCACATCGCTGGTGTAGACAAAATAATTGTTGAACCATTCCTTGATCATGTGCTGCTTGTAGCCCGCGCAAATAATGAATTCGTTGAAGCCATAGTAAGAATATTCCTTCATGATATGCCAAAGAATAGGCTTGGAGCCTATCTCCAACATGGGCTTAGGCCGGTACTGCGACTCCTCGCTGATTCTGGTTCCCTTGCCCCCGGCCAGTATTACCACCTTCATACATACACCCCATCTTCATTTCTCTTTTGCTTTGGCAGCAAACAGGCCATCTACAAATTGGGACAGCTTTCTATTGGGAGCCTCCCATGGGATGCCTTTTTCTTTGGGAGGGACATTTTCTTTCTCCAGCTCCTCCATGGGCTCCCTATCCATCAGTCCCTGATATATCCTCTCCCCGTTGGACCTCATGGCTTTCCCTCCTGACAGTTCCTGACCTTGGCGTTCTGCGCCAGCATGGGCTTGCCCGTCATGCTGTAGAGCACCGCCACGGAGCTGGCGTCGCCGTAGTAGGCGTCGCTCCATATGAGAGACCGGTGCATGTCCGCCGTGTCGTCATAGATGCCCCAGCCTTCCTTGCGGTAGGACTGCACCATGCCGTCATACTCGGGCAATGCTTCCGGCATCAGGTATCCCACGGTGTCCCTGAGCAGGGGATGCGGCCTCCACCACAGGACGACGCCCTCCCGGCTGCGGAAATACGCCAGGGTGTCCCGGATCTTGGCGAGGTATGCCTCCCGGTGGAGGAGGAGCTCCTTCACGCTGGTGTTGTAGAGGACGACCTTCCGGCCCCGGATGATGTCGCTCCAGCCCGGTGGCAAGTCCTCCGGATCCTTGGCGCGGTTCAGCTTGTCCACCTTGGGCGAGCCCAAGGCGAGGATATGGCTTTGCCAGTACTCCGGCGTTCGCCATCCCTCCAGAGCCTTGATGTACGCCTCCTTCTCCTCCTTGGAGTGGAGGATGATGGCGTCGCTGTGCCACATGCCGGCGGTGCGGGCCATGCCCCTGACCTGCTGCAGCTTCGGGTCCTTGAGCACCGCGCTCCCGACGATGAAATAGGGGATGTAGACCAGCTTGTCCGTGCATCTCCTCAGCACGCTGGGATAGTAGCGCGGCTCCACGGTGTTGACCAGGCCGCAGTCCTCATAGGGGTTGTGGATCACGATGATATCCGGGCGCCACTGCTGCAGATCGGTCTTCTCCCATGGCAGCAGGGGCAAATCCTTCGGGAACCTGTCCCCGTCGAAGAGCCATTCCTTTGCCGTGCCGTCCCCGTCCCTGCTGCAGTAGGGGATGGGGATGACATAGGCATTGCAATGCTCCCTGTCTCTGTCCGCCGCCTGCCACACGCTTTCCATGCAGTCCCACATGGATGCCAGATAGGGGAGAAAGACGATGCCTTTCTTGATGTTTTTTTCTTTTTCCAGCCCTGCAGCAAGTTCTTTGAGCATTTCCCGGCACTGGCCCAGTTCCTTTTTCACGGGCAGGCGGCCTTTTCTGGCGGCCTTCCCCAGAATGCCGGACAGTCGCTCCAGGAGCTTGCCGTAGTGGGCCCGCCCAAAAGCATGCGCCCGGCATGACTGCTCCAATTGGGCGAAGAAGCCCAGGAATTCCTGCGGAGTCCTTGGGTTTTCGCGGCGCTTTCTTTCAGACAGCTCTTCCTGCATCTCCGACAGGATGGCCAATATCCTTCTATGGGTATGGAAGTCCATCATCTTTCCCATAAGGCTTCTCTCTCCTTCACATCGAAGATGGCGCAGCACATGTAGTAGTCCAGCGGGTCGGTGATCTTCATGTTGTGCCTGGGGCTTTTCACGAGGTGCATCGGGAAGCCGTACCTGTGGCAGAGATGGGCGGAGTCGATGGACTTCCAGCCCTCGGAGAGGGCTTTCTCGTACAGTTTGTAGATGTCCCCGAAGCAGAAGGACTGGGGCGCTTTCGCCACATACATGTGGTCCCTGAAGGGCACGTTGTCCACGTCCCTGCCGTCCCTGCTCTCCACCACCGACTCCTTGACGCTCTCGGAGGTGATGGCGGAGCCGTATTTCCGGACGGCCTCTATGTTTTTGCTGATCAGTTCTTCGTTGATCAGGGGGCGCACGGCGTCGTGGATGAGGACGATATCCTCATCCGCGGCATCCCGCCGCAGCCTGTCCAGCGCCATGCGGATGGAGTCGTGGCCCGTGTCCCCGCCGGGCACGATGTCCATCACCTTGGTGATGCCGTAGGTCCCCAGCATCGCCCAAAGCTTTTCGATCCAGGCCTCGATGCAGGCCACCACGATGCCGTCCACGGCTTCGTGCTGCTGGAACTTCTCCAGGGTATGTATGATCAATGGCTTGCCGTGGATGGGGATGAACTGCTTGGGCATGGAGTTGATCTCCATGCGCTTGCCCACGCCCCCGGCAAAGATAACCGCGTACACCAAAACGTTCTTCCTTTCCATGTCCCTTAGAACCTGTTTAGTATCTAAGCCGTGGTGGGGCTCAGGCTCCTTAGGGGAACCATTTCTTCTTCCCGTGGACGATCTTTAGCCCCCGCCCATGGGACAGCATGTAGATGGTGAGCAAAAGCTCCCCCAGATGCCCGCAGATGCGGGAGTGCCGGACGCACCGGATGTCCGCGGCGCACAGCAGTTCCACCCGCTCCAGCACGGGGAACATCCAGCGGCAGTAGGCATCGAACACCTCCGCCCTGGCGATGAGCATGTTGTAGTTGTAGAGGATGTCTCCACGAAGCACCTGAACTGCCTGTTCCCGCTCATCGCTGCCGTAGAGCAGGGACAGGGCTTCCAGCATGGCATCCACTGCTTTGCTTGTGTTGTACCTGCCAAACTGCATGGAGGTGTCAGGATAGCAGAGGAAAGGTAGGGGCAGGAGCACGTCTATTGCGCCACTCAGCAGGGCGTTCCTTTCGGCCTCCGTCAGCATCAGACACCGCCTGTAGTGGGCAATGCCCTTTACCGCCGCCCTGCTGTTCTTCCAGGCCCAGTAGGTGACGGTGAGCTCGTCATAGTGGCCATTCTTCCTTGAGATGTTCTCTCCCT
>CALGGN010000382.1 GCA_937915915.1 uncultured Selenomonas sp.
GGGAAATCATCTCCAGCATACCATTCCGCACATGAGGCAGAAATTCCTGCCTGTCCGGGATATAAGTTGCAACTTCCACTTCGCCGCAGGCCCCGATGCCTTGAAAGGTCGCGGCGGATATGTGGAGCCTTTGGCACACGACCTCCACCTGTGCGAGAATTTCCTCGCCCTTGTTCATGCGATCGAGAAGTTTGTCATCGCCACTTTCCACGCCGAAGTAGAAGTAGCTATAGCCCGCTTCCTTGAGCTGCCGCACCTCACCCACGGTCTTGTTTTTCAGGTTGTCCACCCGTGCATAGCCGCCGATGGATTTCACTTGGGGCAGATAATGATAAATCATATCGGCGATTTTCAGCAAGTCCTCCGTCTTGCGGATGAAGGGATCGGCTCCCTGCAAATAGATCCGGTCAAAACTCCAACCAGAATGAGCCAGTTCCTTGATATCCGCCTCGATTTCCTCCATGGGTGACAGGGAAAAGGGGCTGTCCTTGTAAAATGTGCAGAATTTGCAGCTCCCGTGGCTGCACCCCGATGTAATCTGCAAAAATTCGTCATTGGCCTCATAAGGTGGACGATTGATACCGCTGGAAAAGTGCATATAGATACCTTCTTTTACTTTTCGTCAAAAAACTCAATAATTTCCCCAGCTTTGCCCTCCACAAAGGCAATACGAAGGGGGTAGGGTGTTTCGCAGGGCACGACGATGTCCTGCGGAGCCATGATGACTTTCAGCCCTTCTTTGGCGCAAGCCGCCATGCAATCGTCCACCTTATCGGTAGCCAGGGCGATATGGTCAACCTGTCCGGGCTTGCGTCCCGGCTCGGCGTTGGCAAACAGCTCTATCACGCCGTTCCCCGTGTCCAGCATCGCTCCGGCTTCCATGCCATCGCCCCAGCTGCGAAGTATATTCATGCCAAGCACATCACAATAAAACGCGATCACAGCGTCCATTTCCGCTTTGCCACAACAGCGCAAAGCCGCATGGTGCAATCCTTTCACCAAACTCATAGACAGAACCTCCAAAAAATTTTACGAGAAATTTACTCAATCACAATATTCCGGCACTCTTTGCGGGGCTTCCCCTTCGGATAATCCCCGCATGGTAGCCCAAGGTCACAAAAGCCTTGGCCTCCATCGTATCCGGCACGCCCCATTCCTCCATGAACGCCTTGCCTTCCGGCAGTGCAAAGGTGTCCTCGGCGCGGGAAACAATGCAGGAATCAACACCCAAGGCATGAGCGGCCAGAATCATATTCTCCGCAATGCAGAAGGCATCCGCCACATTGAATAGAAAATCCTTTTGCCCAAAAATCACGCAGATCGTAGGCGCATCGTAAAAGCCGTTCTTGATATTCGGATCATCAATGACCGAGGGCTGCTCATCGGACACATGACCGCCCAGGAGCTTACTGCGGTCAAAGGTTGAAAAGTTCAGCTTGCCGAGCTTCTTCGCCAACTCTGCATTATGCAGAGTAACAATCATGCTGCGCTGACCACCTCCGGCATTGGGAGCATACAGCCCTGCCTCTACAATCTTGTCCACCAGTTCCCTTGGAACTTGTTTTTCCTGATATTTCCGAATAGAGCGGCGTTCCTTCATCAAGGCCAGTATTTCCATTTTCTCATATCTCCTTCCAGCACTGCGGATCAGCGGCATAGAAATCCCCGCCGGAATTGGCAGCGGCCACAGCGGGACAGCCGCGACACCAAGCCTTTAGCTCACACTTGCTGCACTTGGCAAATTTATCATATTCCCGATAAGCTTCCAATTCGTTTACCCACAAATCAGCCAGCCTGTCTGTAAAGGCATTGCCCACGCGGCTTTTTTGCACCCGGCGGCAGGCATAGACCTCGCCTGTGGGCAGTATCGTCAAATGCCCGTTTCCGCAGTTACAGCCGCTGTAAATCATCTCAGGCTCTGCATCCTCCGGGATGGCAAAATTTCCTTCCTCGTAATCATAGAGCGTCCAGAGGTGGTCTTTGCGATTGAAATAGGTTTCGCAGCCGGATTCCTCATAGGCACGGAACTTCCTGTCACACTCGACCAAAAGCTGCCGATAGCGCCGGGGTGTGATTCCTGTATCTTTATCTTCGTTAGTAGGGCAGTATCGGGCAAAGGCATAGACCTTCGCTCCCGCCGCCACCGCCGCATCAATTATCTGCGGCACTTCATCTATATTTTTGCCGGAAACGGTAGTCATCAGAATGGAGCGGATACCCGCAGCATTCAGGGTGGCAACCTTTTCCAGGGTGGTTTTGTAAGACCCCGGCTTTCTGAACCAATCGTGGGTTTCTTCCAGCCCGTCAAGGGACATCTGATAGCGCACGCAGCCACATTTCTTCAAGCGTCTGCATACATCCTCCGTCAAATGGAATGGATTCCCCATGATGGTAAAGGGTATCTGCTTTTCCTTGAAGTGTTCCAGTAGCCACCAGAAATCCGGGTGCAGGATGGGATCTCCCCCGGTCAGGTAGAAGTAAGGCCGACGGCCAAAGGTCTCGCAAAAATCTTCGCAGTTTTTCAGCACCGTCTCCATCTCTCCCCGCGTCATGCTGTCGATACATTTTTGCTGGCTTTCCGCAAAAATATAGCAGTGCTTGCAACGCTGGTCGCAGTCATCGGTGATATGCCACTGGAATGAAAAATACGGTTTCACTCTGGCCGCCCTCCTTACCTGTCTTCACCTGCCGTACAATTACTTGTCGCCGGAGCCGCAAGCCGTGGGCAACATCTTGTCCCCAGAGCCGCAGGCGGTAGCAAGCACCTTGTCACCCGACCCGCAGGCCGTCCCCAGAGCCTTGTCCCCGGAGCCGCAAGAGGGGCTTGCCAAAACCGCTGCTGTCTTGTTGTTCCAAGCTGCCAAATTCTTCAGTGCCATGTCAATCATCCTCTCTTCATTATCGGCACATTTCCTAACGACAAGCCTATAGTAGCAGGAAAACACCTATTTGTGAAATGCCAATATCGCATTATTGATACGCTGACCGTATCAATTTTCCCCGAGCTTGTTCCTTCTTTCGGCGCAACGTGATATGATGAAGAAAGAATTCCAATTTTTGAAACTTCACGAGGTGAGCTTATGAACACGCAGCAACTGGAGTGTTTTGTCACTCTTGCCAAAACGCTGAACTACGCCAAGGCCGCCGAGCAGCTCTCCATGACGCAGCCAGCCGTTTCCCGGCAAATCAAGAGCCTGGAAAATGAAATGAACACCCGGCTTTTTCAGCGCACTACCCGTTCGGTGACGCTAACGCAGGTCGGCTGGCAGTTTCTGCCGGATGCCAGTCAAATCCTCGCCATCTACTATCGTTCACGGGAATGGATGGAGAGCTTTCACAAGAATGAGCGGAACGTACTGCGCATTGGCTACGCCGATTCCCATGCCAACCGGCTGATCAGCAAAATCCTTTCCCCCATTTTGGATTCGCAGAACAACATCGTGCCGGAACTTACCCTTGACCAGACCGATGCCAATTTGCGCCGCCTCTCACTCAGCCAATTGGACTTGGTGATTGGCATGAGGGATGCCAAATTCGCCGATGAAGCCATTGATTTCGTGAAACTTAGGGATGACGGTTTTATCTGCATCGTAAGCAAAGCCCATGAGCTTGCCCTGGAGTGCAAAAAGAGACGCAAAAAATGCGTCTCCTCGTCCGATTTGTGGCTCCATCGCCAAATAATCGCCATTCCGCCCTATCTTTTGAAGCATACCTTTTCCCGTGGGCATCGGATAATCCCCGTCAACGACGAATTGGATAATGTTCTCTGCGCCACCATCAGCGAAGCATACAGCCTTGCACTGGCAGGGGCAGGGTTTGCGCTTATTCCCGAACATTTGGCGCTCCCCCATAAAGAACTGGCATTCTTCCCGTGGGATGAATCACCCCACGCGCCCATGGGCATCTACTGCCGCAAGGAGGCAATCCACGACAAAGATTCCGTTGTATGCAAGTTCATCGGTGAAGCCAAACTGGCGATCTAAAAGGGGCACCGCCCTTTCGCACGGTGCCCCTCTTCCTGTCTATGCCAAATCCTGCCCGGCAGTTTCCAGTATACGCATCTGCTCCATGGTCTCAAAATAATCATTCATGCGCCCCTTGCCCAAAAGCTGGCGTGACCTCCCCTATTACAATAGATTTATAGATAAGGTACTGGTCAGCTGCCAATCCTTGTCTACCTCATTACTTAAAGGCTCGAAGGAGAGCTTGAACGCCGCGCAGCCGGGATAAAGGGACAGCATGCGGTCATCGAACAGCCCCGCCACCACGTCGATATCCATGCCCAGATGGCGGAGGATATCCTGAGCGTTTTCCGGCGTATTCTCGAAGGGAACCAACTGGAACTTGATGCTGGGACAGGCTGCATGAATCTTCGGCCACAGCTCCAAGAGGAAATTCGGCGGTGTCATAGGCGAGGCGCCAAGGCGCACAATATGCTCTTCCTCCTGCATGGCCTCCTGCGCCCGCCGGACAGAAGCCTTGCTGTACTGGATGATGTATTTGGCATCCCGATACAAGGACTCACCTGCCTTAGTGGGCTTCAGCCCTTGATGGGAACGATCAAACAGGCGAATCGCCAATTCATTCTCCAAGGCATTGATCTGCTTGATGAGCGCAGGAGCGGAGAGAAAAAGCTCCTCTGCAGCCCGGTTGAAGCTCCCCGTTTCTGCCGCACGGAGAAAGATGGAAAGTCGTGGATTATACACAATACCATGCCCCCTTTTTACCCAATCCCTGCCAAGAATGCCACCAGTGGCATGGTGATAACGGAAACCGCCGTGGTCAGCGAGATGCCCTCCGTCGCCAGCAGGAAAGAGTCCTTGTTGTAGATGGCAGCGAGCATGGCCAGCATATTGCCCGATGGTGTAGCCAAAGCACACAAGGCTACCGCGAGCAATACCTGATGATGCACGAACTGTCCCAAGGCAAGAAGCACCAACGTGGGGAATACCAGCATTTTCAGCAGCACAAAGGCAATCAGCCGACCGTTTGTAATGAGAGACTTCCATGGTATATCTGGCAAAGATGCGCCGATAAGCATCATGGCCAGGGGTGCGGTAAGACCTCCCACCATCTGTATGGTAGCATTCAGCACATAGGGCAGACGTATGCCGGAAAAATATATGATGATGGAAAGAACGCAAGCCCCCATCCCCACATTCATGAGATCGCGCAAACGGAACCTCTTCTTTTCCTCTCCTTCCGGCTGCATGGTCTGTATCGCATAGGAATAGAACAGGACATTGAAGGGTATCAGGAACACGGTCATATAAATCAGCGCATCGGCGCCGTAAATGCCGTGGATCATCGGCATTCCCATAAACCCAATATTCGTGAAAACCACCATTGTATTGACGATGCCATGATATTTTCGCTCATAACCCAAAATACGCGGAGCAATCTGCCCCAAAGCTACCGCAGCCAGCAAGACTGCGATAGCCACGCAAAAAGCAAAGATAAGTTCCTCTCCTTCCATGCGCACTCCATCCCCGGAAACACCGGAGAGGATAATCGCCGGATAGGCGATGTTTATCACAAGGGAAGAAATCTGCTTCTGATTGTGCTCATCCAGCATCCCCTTGCGTCTGGCATAAATTCCCAAGAGCATCAGGCAGAGGAAGATAAGCATTTGCCGGAATACCATCATGATTTCATACAGTCCCCTTTACACGAAGCAAGTTTTTTTCCCCTGCCGGGAACTGGGCATTAGGTATGGGATTGCCCTTTTCATCATAGTGACCGATACGGGAAAGCACATAAAGTGTCTTATCCCCATACATGGGATTGCTTGCCCACGGTGTATCCGGCGCTACCGCTTCGGTGGAAAGATTCGCCTCGCCGATTCTCGGCTGATCCACCAGATAAACCGCATACCCTGCCCGTAGGAACATGGTGTTGAAGCCCTCTCTCCCATCAGGAGTAGATTCCCATGTGCGTTTCGACTGAGCACCGCCATGCTGAAAAATCAGCGGCAGTTTTTTGGCATTGACGGGCTTTTGATATTCTACATAGGCAAAATCGCCATAGGCTCTCTGACCATTCTCAGACAGAAAATCTTCTTGGCGGAAGACGCCTTCGTGCTGTTTATAGTTACCACCTATCGTGAAAGAATCCTGTTCCTCAATGGCTAGGGGAACAGCACCGACAGACCCCGCACTCAGGGACAAGACAATTCCTGCCAGCAGGATACCCTTCCATGCTGTCCTGTACGTTCTGCAAAAATCCATCCTTTTTCCTCCTCGTTTGCAAATCTCCATGCCAAAGTCATCTTGATTTTTGGCAATATAAAAGCCCAAGCCATTGGTTGGCTTGGGCGAATTGCTGCGTTTACGTTAATTCTGCTTGTTTCGTCACTCTATCGTCAGGATTGCATCTTCAAAATGGCAGCCTTTTCTATGCCTGTAGCTTTATGGATAATATCAGGACTTATCCCAAGGGACAGCATGTTTTGTGCAATATCCAGTGCGGTCTTGCTTGCGCCTTCCTGTCGTCCTTCTCGGCGTCCTTCCTCCCTGCAAGCATTCATATCCGATTGATAATCCATGATAGCCATTTCCCTGTTCACGTAGGCCAGCCGTTGCTCCTCATTCTGCATGAAGAGGTCTGCCGCACGGAATGCGTCCTTGATTGCTGTCGCTTCCATTGCCTCCGCCTCCTGTTCGTCCAGTTGACTGGCAAAATAGGCCAGCCATCTTTCGGTTCTCGACATTTCCCCAATCGGTTTCTTACGGAACTTCGGTATCTCGAAGAAGTGAAGTTCCATGTCCCCTGTCAATCAGTGCATGTTGGCAGGGTTGTAGATTCCGTACATAGCGTGTGGCTCTTCCTGCGGCAGAAAACTGTACCGCAAGAGGTTGATCGTGATGGCGGGAGTGAGTGCTTTATAGTCCTGTCCCTGCTTGAGAGATAACAGATACATCTGCGCCCAATAGTAAAGCGATCTCTGCCCCATGTTCCTGTGGTTTACCACTTGGATTTCGAGATCTGTCTTTTCCCCTGTGCTCAGGACACAGAAAACATCCAGCCTCGTCAGCTTGACTTCCGCTGCCAGGGGAATCATTTCCACGTTTCGGAACGTGATATCCACGACCTCATGCGCCTTTGTGGCCTCCGCCTTGGTCCACTTCCACTGCAGCACTGCCGTGACAGTGTACTTCGCCTCCCGGATGGGTTTCACCGGTGCAAGTGGCTGTATTGTCCTTCCCGTCCAGCAAAATCGCTTTTGTCTCCATCATGCTTTCCTCTTACACAATCCACACCTATGGACTTACTTCGTCCCATAGGAGAAAATCCTGTCTGCCGAATATCAAATCGCTTCATCCATATCGGCCAGATAACGGCCATAAAGCATATTTTTCCGGGCGGGCGGCAAATCCTTTTGTCCATTCATTGCCTGCTGATAATTTTTTACCGACTGAAAAGCCTGAGCCATCAATTTTTCTGCATAGGTTTTCATTGCGTTTTTCATGTTCTTTCCCTCCGTTGATACCTTTCTTTGCCTTCGTTCTGGATTTATCATAAAGCATTTAGCGGAAAAAGAAAAACACTTATCATCAATATACCTATTGAAAAAACCAATCAATCACTAATTGCCTGCAAATCGCGGTTCCCTCCCAGATTGCCACCATCATTCTACCCATGCTGTTAGGCGAATTTCATCAGCTTCACCCGGAAATCGAATTGGAAATTACGGAGCCTGCCGGCAGCTCTGCTCTGGATATGGTGGAACGGGAAGAAGTTGATTTGGCCTTTGTCCACGATGCCGAAGGACGTCCCAATCTTGCCCTGCGCAAATTGTCCGAATGGCCCATCTGCCTGTGCGTCCGCAAAAGCCATCCCCTGTCCGCTGCTTCCAGTGTTACGTTGGCTGAAGCAGCCAAATTCCCTCTGGTTCTTCTCAGCCGCAATTTTATTTTGACTCGTCAGGTACTCGCTCATTTTGACCGAAAAAAATTGCAGCCCCGTGTGCTTCATTACTCCCCCAACCTCTCCACCGTCTGGAATACGGTTCAGCAAGGGATTGCCCTCTCCATACTTACCGGCAACGCCATTCTCCCGGACAGTGGTCTGATTGCAGTACCCATTGCAGGGCTTTCCCAAAAAGGTTTTATCGTCACGAAAAAAGGACGGCAAATCTACTCTGACGAACGCCTGCTTGTCGACTTCGTCAAACAAAAATTTGCCGCCCGGACTACTGTGCACACCTTTATGTAAATCGTTGCGGTTTTCATATGGCTGCATTTTTCGATGAGCATCATCCTGCCTCTAACGATACGGGAGCTTCCTTGGAACAGCAGTTTTCGGCTGGCATGTTCCGATTTGAAAAACGGAAGAATGAGTATAAAATATGTTGCTGGTTCCATCCTTTTGCGGCAAGGAAGGGGGATTATTGACATATGTCAGTATCCACACTATAATGATTCACAGCATCGGACAGCCCATGCGGAGGCGGCAGAGATGGCCGGACCGTGCCAAAAGCGCCGTATTTGCGCTATGCCCGGATTTTGTCGATTCGGGCCGGAGCGAGCGACGGCGGCAGACTGCCCGATCATCATGACGGCGGACAGTATGAGTGCCTTCGTCTCATGGTCTTGCAGGGAAGCTGCAGTTTGTGGCGGATATTTCATGCCGCCGCCATGGACATGGAGAAGGACATAGCTGCGGAAAACACGGTGCAAATAAGATAAACGAAATACTTCCGACAACAGGTAGTTGAAAGGAACACGAAAATGGAACGTGCAGAAAAAGCTGTGGAATACAAGCATAATGGATATAACTGCTGTCAGGCGGTTCTGGCTGCATATGCGGATGAGCTGGGGCTGCCGGAGGAAACGCTCAAACGCATGGGTGCTGCATTCGGTTCCGGCATGGGCGGCATGGAAGGCACTTGCGGTGCCTTGTGCGGCGCTGAAATGGTTCTCGGCCTGCGAGATTATGCAGGAAAGCCAATGCATGCCGCAGCTAAGGCCATGCATGAGTCTTTTCGGGAAAAATCCGGCGCTGCGATTTGCAAGGAACTGAAAGGCATCGGCACGGGAAAAGTGCTGTGCTCCTGTGATGATTGCGTCCGCCATGGGGTGGAAGCCGCCATGGAGGTGCAAGTTTGACAGCAAAAAGAAATGCCGCTTCAACCTTGCGCGGCTATCATGATATTATAGGCACCTATAGGAGTTCCACGAGCAGCGAGTTCCGCGTGAAAACGACCAAGCACTATAGCATCCCTCTCATCGAAAGGAAGAATCGTGTAATTCGCCAGAAATGCCCGCATGATATTTCTGCTTCGTTCTCCCCAATGGCTTTTGGCTGCGCCATGTTCCAATTCGCTCACGGTAACAGACGAAACGAAGATATGTTCTGGATGAATGGACAAGAGTTTCTCGTCCAAACAGGCATATGTACCCTTGATCGCATAAATGCAGATATTGGTATCCAATAGATACATGCCCTACAGAGCCTCCTTTTCAGGAAGGTCCTCCAACCTCGGCTGTTCTCGTTCGAACACGGCATCTTCTCCTGCCTGCCCGATGCATTGACGCAATAGCGCCCAAGGATCATCCGGGGGGAGCAGAAAGAGGCAATTCCCGTATTTGCGGATGATGAACTCCTTCTGTGTCGTCTGCATTTCCTTTGGGATGCGAACCGCCTGGCTGTTCCCGCTCTGAAACACTTTTGCTGTCAGCATTCAAAACACCGCCCTTCTCAAAGTATATACAATAAGTGTATACTTTGAATTGCTCATTTGTCAATGGCATCATTCAAAAGCTGATGCCTGTGGAAAAATCGACAAGCACTCGCCCTTCCGCCATGCGCCGCAGAAACAGAAGAAGTTCAATCAACGAACGGCACAGGAACTCCTGCGCCACTATCCGCTTCTTCTATTTCATCGCCCAGGTGGACGTAAACGGGTGCGTATGTAGAATTGGGGATGTGAGTATGAGCAAGCGAGATGATTTGACGAGGGAACTTGATGCCTATATCAGACGGCATTTGCACCGTGACCGTATGAGTTTTGGCAGTATCTTTGACGTTCTTGGTGGAGCCAGTATGGCTGGAACGCCAAACATGGGCGGTGCAAAGTGGGCGTTGGATTTTCTGCTGAAGAAGATGGAGCTATCCTTTGGGGAAAAGCTCATGAAACTTATCGAGGAAAAGGGACGTACCCCCGCTGATGTTTACAACAAGGCGGGCGTCACCAGATCAACTTTTTCTAAAATCAAGGCAGGCAATGATTACAATCCCACCAAAGAGACGGCATTGGCGCTCGCCATTGCCCTGCACCTTGACCTTGATGAAACCGCTGATCTCATTAAGCGGGCCGGGTATAGCCTCTCCCACAGCAGCGAGAGCGACCTTATCGTGGAGTTCTTTATCGGCCGCGGCGTGTACAACATTGACGAAATCAACTATCAGCTTGACTTTCGAGGCCATAAGACCCTTACCAATTGGCGTAAATCCAAAGATGAATAACTGCATAAAATTTTTCCGAAATTTTTCAGAGGTTGCTTGCTAAGCAACCTTTTTTGTTATAAGGGCGTTTATAATGGTCAGTGAATTACCGGACAACCAAAAAACTTCGCAAACTGTCCTGTCGGGTAAACAAAATCCATTTTTTTCTCTGTATAATAGTCAGTAGGAGATGAGGGGTATGACAAGAAAAAAACTAAAGAAAATGCGTTCTGCACAAATTCCCAAACTGGAGCCTATCATATATGACAAAGATTTATCTGCTTTTGACCTGAGCAACTATGTGGATGTATTTGATACCGAACTTGTCCTCGCTGATTATGATTGGATGAATTATACTCTCTCGGCGAGCATATCAACCAAAGAATACGGCGATATGAAAGTAGAATTCGAATATTTTGGAGCGATTTTTTGTGTCATGACAGTCGAGACTGAAAAATGGAAGTATTCTTTTAGGTTTGATACGGATTTATTTGAAGAGCATATCATCAGATTTCTTCGCAAGCATATTAAAAACTGGAAAGAGGAATACGCCTTTAATGGTCTGGAAGAAGTGGTAAGTTTTTATAACGATGTCCTTACTTCTCCCAGCACAGTGGAAGAAAAAGCTACAGTGTTAAGGCGCAAGAAAAATCACTGATACTTAAGCAAGTCAAAAAATAATGAAAAATTTTCAGATGTTGCTTGCCAGGAAACCTTTTCGCTGCCAGTTCGTATTATACTAAGGCCAAGTTGGAGGAAAGAAGAGTTTTTATATCTTTAACCTGAATCCGTGAAACTCGAACACTGTCCGTCCCCCTTTGGGGGCGGGGGACCG
>CALGGN010000383.1 GCA_937915915.1 uncultured Selenomonas sp.
GAAGGTGCTGTTCGCGGCCAACTACGACGTGAACGGCGAGCCCATGCTGGTGGGGCAGGGAGCCGAGGCGTTCAGGCTTTGGACGGGGGTGCAGCCGGATGAAGCGTTGATGAGGAGAATACTTCGCGAAGGCTTGGTATAGATAGGGAAGGATGACGTATTTGTATATGGTGTGGAAGAAAGCCCTTGCAGAGAGACGGCTTCTGCTGGGTGTTTTGGCGGGACTGACGCTGATGCTGGCGGCTTGCTTCATGGAAGCGGGGGAACTGCACGCCGAGAGCATCACGGATATTGAAAACGGGCCGAAAATCCTGGTGCTGAACTATCATAAGATCGACGAGGCGTTCCACCCGCTTTCTGTTTCGCCCGCGCTGTTTGATGAGCAGATGCGCTTTTTGAAGGAACAGGGCTACCATACGATATCTCCGCAGGATCTTCAGGCCGCGCTGGAAGGGGAGGACCGGCTTCCCTCCAATCCTGTGCTGATTACTTTTGATGATGGCTATGCGGACAATTATGCGAATGCCTATCCCATCCTGAAGCAGTACGATATGAAGGCGACGATTTTCGTGGTGGCGGGTTTTGTGGGAAAAAGCGAGAGGTATCTCACATGGGAGCAGCTCCGTGAGATGGAGCAGAACGGCATCATGATCGAATCCCATACGATGAACCATATCCCCTTGGAGGAGCTTACGGATGAGCAGATTCGCACGGAGCTTCGGGATTCCAAAAAACTTCTGGAGGAAAATCTGGGGCATCCCATTCAATATATTGCCTATCCGACCGGGACCTACAACCTCCATATTGCTTCGCTTGCCAAAGAAGCGGGTTATGAGGCGGCATATACCATCAAATACGGAAATGTGGATCTGGGAAGCAATCTTTATGCCTTGGAGCGCACGCCTGTTTTCCACACGGAAAACACCATGCAGTCCTTTTATGAACGGCTTCGCTATCGGCCCTTGTTCGAAGAATTCGGATGGAGGAAGCGCTGAGCATTTCTTCCCAACACGTTTCGATATATTTCCGCATCCTCATCATTGAACACATCGAACACCACCGTCATGGCAGAACCGTGCTGCATCAGCCAATCCGACACGGTTCTGACGGCGATCTGCGCCGCCTGTTCTCCGGGGAAATGAAACTCTCCCGTGGAAATGCAGCAAAAGGCAAGGCTTTGCAGCTGATGCCTTGCCGCAAGTTCCAAGCAGGAACGGTAGCAATCGGACAAAAGGGCCGCTTCTTTTGCGGTCGGATTCCTTCCAGCGGCGATGATCGGGCCTACGGTGTGAAGGACATAGCGGCTGGGGAGGTTGAATGCCGGAGTGATTTTGGCTTTGCCGGTGGGCTCCTCGTGTCCTTGTTCTTTCATCAGACGGTCGCAGGCATTCCGAAGCTGCAGTCCCGCCGCCGAGTGAATGGCATTGTCGATACAGGCATGGCAAGGCACGAAACAACCCAAGAGCGCACTGTTGGCGGCGTTGACAATGCCGTCTGCCGCCAGGCGGGTGATGTCGCCCTGCCACAGAATCATCCTGTCGGCAGGGAACCCCTGAGACATGCAGTCGCCCTGCGATGCATCGGCAATCGTGGAGAGCGAGGAAAGCCGGACGATTCCCTTTTCCGTCGCTTCTTCCTGCAGCAGAATGGCCTGTTCCCGCAGAAAGTCCTGCGAAATATCTCCGGCGGGCCGCACGTTCATCAGCGAGCGCAGCAGGCGCCGCTGGGCGCTGACGGTCTGGGGGAATGCAGCGGCATCCTCCCGGTAATGGGGCATTTCACTCAGCAGGATGTTGTTGAGAAACAGCAGTCGCTCAAGGCGTGTCATATCGATTCCTCCCCGTCAGATTTTCTGCTCTGCCAAAAGGGCAAGCGCTTCACGGATATCGCCCTTGATACGGATACTTCGGGCCTCGATTTCCTCCGGCACATAGGGTTCTTCCTGATTGATGGTAGCAAAGGCAGCGGCAGGGTTCTCCGCTGTCATGCGCCAAAAAGGAAACTTGATGATGCCCGGAGTGTTCATCCCTACACCCAATTCCAGGTAAAGGATGCGGTCGGTCTTGTGATGCCGCAGGAAATCCTGATAACGCACGGAGGCTTCCCGCCAGCCATCGTCTTCCACAAAGGTATCGTCGCAGCGCAGGTTCATTTCCATTGCTCCGCCGCAGACGGGACATTTGGGCACGAGTTCTGTGGGAATACGCATATCCCGTTCTTCCGCCATCATACGGCGCACGGCTTCCTCATTGTCGTAGGTCTTCCCGTGGCAGGGCGTCTTGCATTGCCACAGGCCGTAGTCGCCTTGGGTGTAGAAAAGCCGTTCTTTGGAAAAACCATTGTTTTGAAAAAGATGATCCACATTGGTGGTAAGGACAAAATAATCTTTTTCCCCCACGATGCGGAGCAAGTCCTCATGTACCGCGCTTTTCGGCTGGTCATAGCGATTGCAGTAAATATTGCGGCTCCAGAAGGCCCATTTTTCCTCCGCGGTGGGATAGGGGAAGAACCCACCCGAATACATATCGTGGAAATGATACTTCCGCTCAAAATCGGCGAAGTGTTTTTGAAAACGCTCTCCTGCGTAAGTATAGCCCGCTGCCGCGCTGAGTCCTGCGCCCGCGCCAATCAGGACGGCATCTGCGTCTTCGATGGCTTTTTTCAGCCGCAAAATATCCTTGGTTGCTTTCATCGTGACCTCCATTGACAAAATTCCATAGGTGTAATAATATATGTTACAATGGATTATAGGTTATATTTGATGTAATGTCAATAGGTACATCGAAAATCAGGAGGGAGTCCGTATGCAATTTTCGGTTCGTCTTCCCGTGGCGACTCACATCTTGCTGTGTATCGGGAAGTTCCAAGGGGAGTACAAGACCACCTCCACTTTCCTCGCGGGGAGTGTCAACGTCCATCCGGTCATCATACGAAAAACCTTGGGGCAGCTTCGAGCCGCAGGTTTGGTGGAAGTCGCGGCGGGGGGAGGAGGAGCGAAGCTGACAAAAAGCCCGAGGGACATCACGCTGCTGGATGTCTTTCGGGCTGTGGAAGAAGAGGAAGATTTGTTCCACTTCCAGGAAAACCCCAATCCCCAATGTCCTGTGGGCAGGAATATCCATCGCGTGTTGGGGACGAGGCTGGAGAAGATCAAGCAGCACATGATGGATGATTTGGCGGGAATCACTTTGGAGGAATTATTGCACGCGGTTGACGAAGAGAATTGATCGTGAGCAGCAAGGGAGATGGGGGGCATCAAGCTGCTGACGGGTTGCGGGGCTTTAGGATTATTATTTGGATGTCTTTGCTTCTGAGACAGGGGCGGGGATTGCTGGTCTGACGGCAACGCTGATTCTGACGGCAGAGGCTATGGCTGCTATGGCCGCGGTGGAAGAGGCTGCTGGTAAGCTCTTTTCGGCAATCGCAGAAGCAAAAGAAAATCTCCCGGGGATAACGTGTTCCGTCACCTCGGGAGTTTTTTTTGCTTGATTTTCTTTGCGCCTTATTTTACATAAGCGGTGATCTGCTTGAAGTGCTTCTTGAAGAACTCTTCGGCGACCTGCGGGAAGAGCGCGTAGGAGAGCACATCCTCATCGGAAGGATTCAGATAGCCCTTCTGCTTCATTTCTTCCTTGAACTGTTCAAAGGTCATGCCCTTTGCATCCTCAATGGAGCAGTCCTCGATGATCTCGGCTTCGGGAATGCCGAGGGTCTTGGTGAGGAATTCCTTTTCTACGGGAACCGGCGTACGGCCGAACTTGCCGCGGGCAAGATCCTTGAATTCCTTCGGCACCATCTTGTAGCGCTCGCCGGACATGACGTTGAAGGTCGCCATGGTTCCAACGATCTGGCTGGAGGGGGTGACAAGCGGCGGATAGCCGACATCCTTGCGGACGCGCGGCATCTCATCCAGCAGATCCTGATACTTGTCCTCCATGCCCGCTTCTTTCAGCTGGTTCGCAAGGTTGGAGAGCATGCCGCCCGGAATCTGGAAGTCCAGCACGTTCGGATTGATATCGAAATAGCCCTTGAGCTTGAATTCATCGATGATACGTTTCTTGACACCAAGGAAGTGTTTGGAGATCGGCGTCATGGCCTGACGGTCCAGTCCGGTATCGCGCTCCTCGCCCTCCAGCGCGGCCACCATTGTCTCCGTGCAGGGCTGGCTGGTATCGCTGGAGAAAGGAGCCAGCGCGCAGTCGATGATATCGACGCCTGCTTCCACGGCCTTCAGGTAAGTTGCATGTCCGAATCCGGAAGTGCAGTGCGTATGGAGCTCTACGGGAATCTTGAGAGCTTCTTTGAGCTTCTTCACCAGATCATAGGCAACATAGGGCTCCAGCAGTCCGGACATATCCTTGATGCAGACGGAATGGCAGCCCATTTCCTCCAGTTCTTTTGCCAGCTCAACGAATTTTTCATTGGTGTGGACCGGGCTGATGGTGTAGACGAGGCAGCCCTGTACATGCGGCTTTTCAGGGCACGCAAGCGCGGCATTGATCGCGACCTTCAGGTTGCGCACATCATTGAGCGCATCGAAGATGCGGAAGACGCCAATGCCATGCGCGGAAGCCTTCTGCACGAATTTCTCTACGACATCATTGGAGTAGTGATTATAGCCAAGGAGATTCTGCCCGCGCAGCAGCATCTGGATCGGGGTCTTGAGATTCGCTTTCAGAGTATCCAGGCGTTCCCACGGGTCTTCGTCCAAAAAGCGCAGGCAGGTATCAAATGTAGCGCCGCCCCATGCTTCCAGAGCGTTGTAGCCAATCTTGTCAAGTGCTTCCAGCTGCGGCAGCATGTCTTCGATGCGCATGCGCGTCGCAACAAGGGACTGATGACCATCACGGAGAACGGTCTCAGTGATTTTTACCGGGTTTTTTGCCATAATAAAACACTCTCCTCTGAATGATAGTGATATAAACCGTACCTATGGCACGATTTATGAAGTACATGGAAACGCGAGCGGAATCATCGGCGGGAACCGTTGCCGCTCCTGTGTGCGCAAGGTTTTTTCAAAATTTACACCACAACTATAGTATAGGTATTAATTTTGCAAATGTCAATCGAAAAAGTAATTTTTGGCAAAGTATTCAGAATTTCATGGGATATTTGATATTCATCGCAGCAACTATGGAAAACAATTGCAATTCAGTGTATAATGATGTCATATGTGTCAATAAGGAGGACAAGATATCATGAAGCTGGTAGTTACTGTGGTAGGAAAGGATCGTGTGGGCATCATCGCGATGGTCACACGGATTTTGGCGGATAATAATGTAAATATTTTGAGCATCAATCAGAACATCATGGATGGCTTCTTCAATATGATCCTGCTTGCGGAGGCGGCGGAGAGCAAGATCAAGCTCGTGGATCTGCAGAAGGTGCTGAAGGAGCAAGGCGAGGAAATCGGCGTGGAGATCAAGGCGCAGCATCAGGACATTTTCAATGTCATGCATGATATTTGACAAGGAGGTCCGATTTCGTGATAACGATAGATGATATCCTGGAAACCAACCGTATGATTACGGAGAACAAGCTGGACGTGCGCACAATCACGATGGGGATCTCCCTGAGGGACTGCGCCCATCCGAATATGCAGCAGTTCTGCCAGAATGTATATGAGAAAATAACATCCTCCGCAGAGTTTCTGGTGAGGACGGGGGAGGACATCGAGAGCGAGTATGGCATTCCCATCATCAACAAGCGTATTTCCGTGACGCCGATCGCCATTGCTGCGGATGCCTGCAAGACGGACAGCTACGTGCCTGTGGCCGAGACCCTCGACAAGGCGGCAAAGGAAGTGGGCGTGGACTTCATTGGCGGTTTTTCCGCATTGGTGGAGAAGGGCTATACCCATGGGGACCGTGTGCTCATCGAATCCATCCCGCAGGCGCTTGCCATGACGGATATCGTGTGCTCTTCGGTGAATCTCGGCTCTACGAAGGCGGGCATCAATATGGACTGCGTGCGGGAGATGGGCGAGGTCATCAAGCGCACGGCGGAGCTTACGCGGGACAAGCAGGCCCTGGGCTGTGCGAAGCTGGTGGTGTTCGCGAATGCGCCGGGGGACAATCCCTTTATGGCAGGCGCATTCCACGGCGTGAGCGAGGCGGACAAGGTCGTGAGCGTCGGTGTCAGCGGGCCGGGTGTTGTGAAGCATGCGCTGGAGGACCTGAAGGGCGCGGATTTCACCGAGGTGGCGGAGACCATCAAGAAAACGGCCTTCAAGATCACGCGGGTGGGACAGCTTGTGGCGCGTGAGGCGTCGAAGCGTCTGGGCGTTCCCTTCGGCTCCCTTGTGTTCTGCGAAGGCAAGGCCGACATCTACAGCGCAAGCCTGTGCATACAGAATCGTGGCGGCAAGACACTTGTCGAGATGGGCATTGTCTCGGGCAAGCTGACGAAGGCATTCAGCATCGAGGCACCCGTTTACTTTGCCGACATCCGTTGGAACCAGTTGATGCGCATCATACAGAAGCAGAACGTAACGTACAGGGAGATAAGCAAGTTCCCTGCCGTGAGCCGCGACCTTGCCCTCCTGCTCGACAGCAGCGTGCCCTTCGCCGAAGTGGAGCGCATCGCCTATCAGACGGAGAAGAAACTGCTCAAGGCTGTCAAGCTCTTCGATGTCTACGAAGGTAAAAAACTGCCCGAAGGCAAGAAGTCCTATGCCGTGAACTTTATCCTGCAGGACGAGACAAAGACCATGGGCGACAAGCAGATCGATGCCGTCATGCAGAAGCTCATCAATAACCTGACCAAAGAACTCGGTGCAGAGCTTCGCTAAGAGTGTCGTCATAACGATAATAACGTCATAACGAAATAACGAAAATCATAAAACAATGGGAAGAGCATTTGAATACCGCAAAGCAACCAAACTGAAGAGATGGGGCCACATGGCCAAGACGTTTACCAAGATTGGCAAGCAGATTGCCA
>CALGGN010000384.1 GCA_937915915.1 uncultured Selenomonas sp.
CCTATGTCGTCATCGGCAAGAGCACCGTGTCCGGCGCAGTCTGTATCGACAGCAATCACCGCGAGGGCTGCCGCATCCTCACGCAGTATCTGATGATGCCCGCCGGGAGCGGTCAGCGGCGCGTCGGGCTGCTCCTCGGGAGCATGGAGCATATGGTCAATCAGGCGCGCTATGACGTGAACAGCGCGGATCTGACCCTGGAAAATACGCTCCAGACGGTGCGGGCGACGACGATGCAGTACTACTACAACGTGCTGAATTACCGCAATATGGTGGAGGTCGAGGAACAGCAGGTACGCAACTACCAGATGCATCTGGCCAATGTCAATGCGCAGTATCGCGTGGGAACGGTGGCGAAGTCTGATGTGCTCACGACGGAAGTGTATCTGGCGAATGCCCAAAAGGCTCTTGTGGATGCGCTGAACAACTATAACGTCGCGATTGCGACGTTGAACCGTTATATCGGGCTTCCAACGGATACGATGCTCAATTTGAAGGATCAGCTCGCTTACACGAAATACGATTTGAATTTGGATGATTGTACCCTATACGCGCTGGACAACCGTCCGGATGTGATGTCGGCAGACTATGCGGTGAAGAAGGCAGAGGCCACCATGGAGGCGGACAAGGCGGGATGGCGCCCGTCTGTGGCTGCGGCTCTTTCCACGGGGCGCGGGGACAGCTGGTACGGATCTAACGCAAACGATCACGCGAACGCGGATATTTGGACCGCAGGCCTCACGATGAACTGGAATATCTTCGATAACGGCGTGACATCTGCCACCGTGGACTCTGACAAGGCCAAAATGCGCAGGGCAGAGGAAGCGGCTGCATCGGCGCGTGAGGTCGCGCAGCTGGAGGTGCGCTCTGCTTATCTGAGCTTGCAGGCAGCAGAAACGACCATCGAGACGACACAGGTGGCGGTCAGCAAGGCAGAGGAAGACTATAAGATCGCGCAGGCTCGCTACAGTGCAGGTGTGGATACGAACCTTGCCGTTATGGACGCTGAGAAAAAGCTGACGGAGGCGCGTCAGAACTACTATTCTTCCCTCTACAACTACAATGTGAGCAAGGCACAGCTGGACAAGGCCATGGGAATTCCGGTCCTGCTGGATGTGCCGCGCTATGTAGCGGCGGAGCAGGAGGGCAAGAGCCCGGCAAAGGCGCATGAGACAGCGGCGCTGACGGAGGCGCAGAAAGCTATGCCGAAGGCAGAAGAAGCCGCTCCGGCCATCCTGATCGAGAAGGCAGAGGTAGCGCGCATGATTGAGCAGGCCAAGGCAGAGAAAGCCAAAAAGGCGGAGGACGCAGGCAGGACGGCTGTACAGAAGCCGCCTGTGAAGGAAGAAAAACAGCAGACAAAGACAGAAACGGGGACTGCGGCGGAGATGCAGACGCTGTCAGAACAGGTCGCGGAGTCCCAGGCTGAGGTCGCGCAGGAGCTTGCAAGTTAATGGAGGCAACTGTGGATTGACCATCATCGTCGGAGGTTTCGGATGAAAGGCAGAACAGCAGGTATTGCGGCAGGCATTCTCTTTGGGATTGCCCTGCTCGCCATGACAGGTTTGTGGTACTTTCTGCAGCAGCGGGAGGCACTGTTCCGGCAGGCGGGGCAGACTGCCTCCGTCATGGCTGCGGAAGCATTGGGGACGGAATTGTCTGTCGGCAGTATCGCTGTGGATTCACTGGACGAGCTCACGATCAAGGATGTTGTTCTCTATGATAAGCAGGCGGAATGCATTGCGCGTGTCCGGGAGGCGCAGGTGCATGTCCGCCTGCTTTCTGCGCTTCAGGAGCCTGCCGCGGCAGTGGACGAGATCGTTGTGCGGGGCGCGGAGGGCTATCTGGAGCAGCGGGGAGATGGAAGCTGGAACGTGGAAGACATCACGACTTCAGATGACAGCGAAAGCGCGTTCCGGGGGAAGATCCGCATCGAGGACAGCCAGCTGACCGGCAGGATGCAGGGCAAAGAAGTGAAGCTTTCGGAGGTCAATGGCACGCTGGATCTGTCCTCCTATCCTGCGATCCGGACGAATTTCGCAGCGGTCAGCGGGGGAACGCCCATTGAAGGTTCGGGAACGCTTTCCTCGGATCGTCAGATCTTGAATATCGAGCTTGGTGCGGCGGACCTTATGGAGTATATCGGGCTTCTGCCAAAGGATTTTCTGCCGGAGGGCGTGGAGATCCGGGCAGGCAAGCTGGTCTATGCCAAGGCTGCCATCCTGCGGCAGTATGACACCCTGAGCTTCAGCGGCGAAGCTGCCTATGAGGCAGGCCAGGTGAAGGTGCTGGATACAGTCGTGGAGAATATCCATGGTTTTGCATCCTTTACGGATGCGGAGATCCTGCTTTCTGCCCATGCGGAGGCAAATGCGCAGAAGGCGTATGCCCATGGCAAGATCCGCATCGACTTGCCGGATCCGCAGCTGGATCTGAAGGTATCCTCGGATTCTTTTGCCCCCCATGAGGTGCTGGCCGCTGTTCCCCTTGAGGGTGCGGCTGCTTTTGAGTCGCATGTCACGGGAACGGCCGCGTCCCCCGTGGTGGACGGCACCGTGCGCTCGGATCGGATGAGCGCATATGGAGTGGCTGCCGAGCAAATTTCGGCGCGTGTGCACTATGCCGACAACATGGTCCAGCTCTCCGAGATGAAAGCGAATCTTCTGGGAGGCTCTGTGTCCGGTGATGCGGAGATACTGGCAAAGGATCTGGCCTATACCGCGCACGTGAAAGCAGAGGGCTTGGATACGTCAAAGCTGGGGGCATTTTTGCCCGCTGCCGAAGGTGTGACGGGGCGGCTGACGGCAGATCTTGGCATCCATGGACGGGATACGCATTGGGAGGAAATGCAGGTCTATGGCAGCGCATCCGTGGCAGACGGCTCCTACCGTGATCTGCCGATTGAGGGCTTGGACACCTCCTTTTTCTTGACGCGGGATGAAGCCAAAATCGACTACTTGAGTCTGCAGATGCCGAACCGGAGCAGTATCGGGCTGGAGGGAAGCATCAGGATCGAGCAGGATCTCGATCTGGCTTTTTACGGTGGGCATGTGGACCTGTCCCTGCTTTCCAAGCTCATTCCCCAAGCGGATATGAGCGGCCTTTCGGATTTTCAGGGAAGCGTCAAGGGTGTGCTGTCGAATCCGCAGGTCGATATCAAGTTTTCCGCGCTGCATGGCACTTTGTTCAAGCAGCCTTTTGACAGCTTGAAGGCACAGGCCTCCGGCAGCTTGGATGGCATAGGTATTGATGATTTCCAGATGGAGCGGAACGGAAAGAACGTATGGCAGGTGCAGGGAGCGGTCGGTTTTGTCGGCGAGAAAAAAATCCGCCTGCGGATCGACACCGTGGGAGCCAGAATGGAGGACATCGTGGCACTTGCGGCTCCCGGGCAGAAGTTTACGGGCAACGTGGATAATGTCATCACGATCACCGGCACGCTGGACGAGCCGCATGTCGTGGGTTATATCCACTTCACGCGCGGAAGCTATAACGGCATGCTGATCTCCGGCATGGACGGCGATTATTTCATGGAGGGGAATGACCTGCGGCTGCAGGACTTTCACATCTTCTCACCCATGGTGGACATGGATGTGAACGGCATTCTGAATCGTGAGACCTTGGCGCTGGATATGAAGGTCGCGGCCAAAGAGGTCAATATGAAGCGGTTCCAGAGCAAGCTGCCCTACGAGGCCTCCGGGATCGGTACCTTTGCCGGAACCATCGGAGGGACGGTGGACGATCCGACTTTTTCCGGGCTTCTGGATGCGCCGGAGCTGATCCTGAATGGGGTCAGCATCCGAAATGTGCATGGAAAGCTCCAGTATGACCATGGCAATCTTTATCTGAAGGAATTCGGCTTCTTGCAGGGAGAGGGGGCCTATGGACTAGAAAGCGTTTTCCATACGAATACGGAAGCCATTGACGGCATGGTCGCGGTCACGGACGCGGAGATCAGCGAGCTTTGCGCGTTGATGAACCAAGGAGAGATACCGCTTTCGGGCAAACTGAGCAGCACCATCGATCTGGGAGGGACACTGTCCAATCCGAACCTGCACGTGGTGGGAGAGATTCCTCAGGGCACTCTGGCGGGACATGATATCCACGCGGTAACGCTGGATCTGAATCTGCTCAACCACGTTGTCTATATCAATCGGTTCTCGGGTCTGCAGGGAGCATCCGGCCTTTTGAATGTCTCCGGCAACGTGGATTTGAACGGCCCGATGGATGCCCATGTTTCGGCGAAGGGAATCGAGATGGGGCTGTTGACAAGCGCTGCAGGGTCAACGGCAGATGTGATCGGCACCGTGGACATGGAGGCGGCGATCGGAGGATACCTTTCCAATCCGTCTGCCCATGTGGCAGTGACTGCCTTCCAAGGGGGCGTCAAGGGCGCGACCTTTGATCAGTTGCAGGGAAATCTGGAGCTGAAGAACGGACTGATCGATGTCAAGCAGATGGTCGTGCAGAAACAGGTGCTGGACCAGCAGTACCGGGCCAGCGCTTTCGGCATCGTGCCGCTCCGGGCATTGACGGCGAAGAGCACGGAGGAATTGAATGGTTATGAACAAATCAAGCTGCACCTTGAGCTGAACGATGCCGACATGAGCCTGCTGCCGGTTTTTTCGCCGCAGGTGGAATGGGCGCTGGGGAAGACGGATGGGAGCATGGAGATCACGGGCACCCTTGCGCACCCGAGGTTCAACGGCAGCTTCGGGATTCCCGACGGCAGCGTGAAACTGCGGGCGCTGGAAAAACCGGTGGAGCATATCAAGGTGAAGGCTGTCTTTGCCGATGGCAAGATGGTGCTGGAGGAGTGCACGGGATATCTCGGAAAGGGGCAGTACCGTTTGGCGGGAAGCATGGGATTGAACGGACTGACGCCCGTGGACTATGATTTTTCCCTGCTTGCGGATGCATTGGACATCCAGAGCGAGGCCTACCGCGGGCCGCTCAATGTGGAGCTGCATCTGAAGGAAGGCGAATTCTTCCAGCGGCGCCTGCCGAAACTGTCGGGACATATCAATCTGGATGACTGCGTGATTTCGGCATTGAGCGCTCCTGACTCGGAAGGGGAGATGCCGGACGTGATTCTGGATCTTGCCCTGAATCTGGGGGACAATGTGCATTTCTACAATGCGTATGCCTATGATATGTATGTATCCGGCTCTGCACGCTTTGAGGGCACCACGAGGCATCCGAAGCCGTCCGGCACATTGTCGGCGAAGCGCGGCGCAACGGTTAATTTTATGAAGACTGTGTTTCGTGTCTATGAGGGCGAGCTGTATTTCAATCAGGTCGGTTCCTTTTTGCCCAGCGTGAACTTTTTGGCGGAATCGCGGCTGAATCAGACGACGGTCACCCTGTCCCTGAAAGGCCCTCTGGACAAGATGGAGAAGCGCCTGAGCTCGAATCCCGAGATGAGCGAGACGGAAATATTGAAGCTCCTGACCTTGCGGGAGGCCTATCACGAGGGGAAGAGCATGGATGCCACGGACCTTTTGATGGCAGGGCTTCAGATGAGCGTGCTTTCGGAAGTGGAGAGCGCCGTGCGCAAAGTGTTCTATCTGGATCAGTTTACCATTGCCCGGGGAAGCGGTGCGGCATTCGAGCATCGTCAGGAGGGCGAGCGGACAGAGAAGGTTTACCACGTTACCATCGGAAAATATGTCAGCAACAAAGTGATGCTGCGGTACACGCAAGAAATCGGCGGCGAGCGGATCACCCGCTACGGTGTGATGTATGACCTGAACGATCATATTGGGCTGACCGTGGAGCGACAGGGCAAAGCCAATATCGTCGGCATGGAAGCGCGGATGAAATTTTGATGCGAAGCGGGCGTATGGGAGGTGAGTTTGTGCATATGGAGGAATATCTCCGGGAGCTGAGCCATGTCAAGCTCTTGGAGCCGGAAGAGGAACAAGGGCTTTGGCTCAGGTATCGGCAGCAGAAGGACGAGGAAGCGCGCAGGCTCATCATCGAGTCCTATCAGCCGCTGGTCTTTCGGACAGCCCTGCCCTACCGGACGATGGAAAATATCATGGATGTGATCCAGGAGGGCACGGTAGGGCTCATTGAGGCAGTCGAGGGCTTTGACCCGTCACGGAGGGTGGCGTTCAGCCTTTATGCGGTGCATCGCATCCGTGGGCGGATGCTCGACTTCCTCGGGAAAGAGCATGCGGCGGATACGCCCTGCATGGACGCGCAGTATGGAGAGATGGGCCTCACATGGAAGGAATGTCTGGTCGATGAGGGCCCCTCAGTGCAGGAGCAGGCAGAGATGGATGAGCTTGCCGGACGGCTGCGCCAGGCCATGGAGCGCCTGCCGGGGAAGGAGCGCGCCGTGCTGGAGGATATCTATCTGAAGAGCGGAAAAGTCACGGATGCGGCGGATCGTCTGCAGGTCAGCGCCGCCCACGTCTATCGCCTCCAGAAAACGGGCATACGCAGGATTCGGGGGATGCTGTCGAAATTTATCCGGTATTGGTGAGAAATAGCTTGCCCTTTGGAGTGTCTTGCTATAAAATGTTAGGGAAACGCTGGTTCCTTAAGAGAGGGGGCTGCGGGATGCAGGATCGGAGAAACAGGCTTCGCGAGCATATCCGCGCCGCAAGGGAATGGCTCGGACAGGCAGAGCATTCGCTGCAGCATGAAAAAGATGTGCAGGGCGATTTGAAGCTGATGCTTGCAAAGGCAGAGCTGAAGCGTGCGGAGAAAGCCGGGAAGCAGGGGCGTGCCGGCGCTGTTTTTTTGCGTTTCGCTCCCCTGGTCGCGGCAGGTGCGATTGCCTTGGGCATGTTCTATTTCGCTTCGGGATGGAATGCCGAGCCGTCGGTTTTGCTTGAGCCGTCTGCTGTCACAGCGGTGCAGGAGCCGTTGCCGAAGGACGGACAGACGCGGCAATCCGTTGACAAAGCTGCGTCCGAGGCGGCCGTACCGCAGCCGGCGGAGACCGATGCGCCTTTGCAGATGGGGGAAATGCAGTCCCCGCCTGCAGCGGAACCCGTCCTGCCGGAAGCGTCTGCATGGCAAGCAGAGCCTGAAGCTGCGCCGCAGCAGGCGGAGCCGGAACAGGTGCCTGCAGGGCGAAGTGGCATCCCGTCCAGGGATATGCAGCAGCTCATGCAGTCTGCCGGTCAGATCCTGCGTGCGCAGGAATAAAAGAGAAATCATAGAAGGAATTTTCCCAATAGGAGGTTTGACCTTTGAAGAAGACGACATACAGGTCGATTGCTTATGCGATTGCCCTGGCGGCTACGATATCCGGGATTCCCCATGGCGGCTATGCGGCGGAAAGCAATCCGCTCAAGGAAGCTGTGTCGGCCGTTCCGAAGGACATGGCGACCATTGATTCCAAGAAGGAGGATCCTGCGGCGGCAGAGTCTTTGGGCAGACCGGTTCCAGCAGATGCCGAGATTGTGGACGAGAAAGTGGGCAAGCAGATTGCCGACCATGCGCCGGGGCAGCAGACCGCAGGAGGGGCCGTATCGGATGCCAGAACTGAGGAATGGGTGCGCTCTCGGCCGGAGGAGCGTGCAATCAGTGCATATATGCAGCCGTTGGAAGGTCTGACCATTGTCGATGTCCAGTTCGAGGGCGCGGGAGAGAAAACGCTTCCTACGGTGCAGCAGGCAGTCTCCCAGCATGCGGGCGATGTCTTTTCCGTCACGATGGCGGAGCAGGATCGCGCGGCGATTTACAATACGGGATATTTCTATGATCTGTATCCGACCTTTGAGCAGGTGCCGGAGGGGGTCGTCATCACCTATCATTTGCTGGAGAACCCCATTCTGGTCGATGTGGTGTTCACAGGGAATTCCGTGGAGAAGACGGAGACTCTGGAAAAGCTCATTACGGTGCCGCGGGGGGAGATCCTCAACAGTACACTGCTGCATGACAATATTGCCGCTGTGCAGGAGCAATATCGGAAAGATGGCTATATCCTCGCAAAGGTCGCGGATATGAACATGGCGCCGGACGGGGTGCTCACATTGAGGATCAATGAGGGCATTTTGGAGGGCTACAAGGTAAAGGGCAACAAGAAGACGAAGGACAAGGTCATCCTGCGCGAGATGCGCCAGAAGGCAGGGCAGCCGTTCAATGCGAAGCTTGCGCGCCGCAGCATGCAGCGCGTCTACAATCTGGGATTTTTCGAGGATGTCAACATCAAGATGAATCCTGGCATTGAGCCGAATGCGGTGGTCATGGAGGTCGATGTCAAGGAGAAGCGGACGGGAACCTTTGGTCTCGGCGCGGGCTACAGCAGCCAGGATGGCATCATCGGCATGATCAGCGTGAGCGATTCCAATTTCCGCGGCATCGGCGATGCCATTGGGATTGTCTTTCAGGTCAGCGGCAACGATACGGATGCCCATGGCTACAGCTTTTCCTATCGGAAACCATGGCTGGACAAAAAGGAAACTGCGGGAACACTTCGGCTTTACAACCGTACCTACGAGTTCGGCGACTACGATACCAACGGCAACTTGAAGGAACGGTACATGAGGAAATATTCCGGCGGCGAGCTTACGATGAGCCGTCCCAAGAGCGAGTATTCCACCAATTTTTTGACGTTCCGCAATCGCAAGGATTCCTATGTCAAGCATGTCACCAGCGGAAATGCGGGCAATCGCAGCGGTAATAAGGAGTGGCTGAATTCCAATTTCGGCACGACGCGCAGCTTCATCTTTGAGCATGTGACGGATACACGCGACAACATCTATAATCCCACAGAGGGCGGCCGTGTGAGTCTGTCCGCAGAAATTGCGGGCATGGGCGGGGACTTCAATTTCCAGAAGCTGACCATTGATGACCAGCGATACCGCAGGGTCGGCACCAGTCAGATCATGGCCTTCCGATTGAAGTATGGCTATGGGCGCGGGGATATCTCCGAGTTCAACCAGTATACTTTGGGCGGGCAGGATACGCTGCGCGGCTATCGGGACGACCAGTTCCGCGGGGATCATATGTTCTCGGGCACCATAGAGTACCGTTTTCCGCTGATCAGCAAAATGCAGGGCGCACTGTTCACCGACTGGGGCGGCGCATGGGATACGGGGATCCGTCCTAAGAACATGAAAATGAGCGTTGGCATCGGAGTGGCGGTCAATACGCCCCTTGGGCCGCTGCGTCTCGATTATGGCCGTGGTTCTCAGGGCGGGCGCGTGCATTTCTCCGTAGGCGGCGCGTTCTGATTATGATCTGGAGGCATGGTTCTTTCGCCGTTCTGCTGTCCGTCGTATGGCTGCTGGTTTTTCTGATGCCCGTATCCGCCGCCGAGCGGATCCTCGAAGTACGGTCCGAAGTCCATGCGCAGACAGGCTTGCCCGTCACGGTGCAGGAGCGCATGCAAAAAAGCGTCGCTGCCATTGCCGAGCAGCTGCTGTCGGGGCGGGTGCTTCCACTGCAGCCTGCCGATCGCAGGGAGAAGGAGCGCGTGATCCATGAGGTTTTTGACAAAGTGCTGGTCGGATACTCTGTCCGCTCGGTGCGTATCGAGGAACAGCCGACTGCATGCGTGCATGTAGAGCTGGTTCCTTGGGATGATCTGGTGCAGGAGGTCCGGGTAGAGGTGCGGGTGGACGGCATGCCGCCGGAAGTCGAGCGCCTTGTGCGACGGGATCTTGCGGATGTGGCCCAGGTCTTTGAGGAGAGCCTTTCGGGGCTTCCTCTTGCGGCAGCGGATTGGACGAACGGCGTGCTGAAGAAACAGCTGCGTGGCTACATGGAGCAGCATTTGCCGGAGTTTTGGGCGGATTTCGATGTGATTCCGCAGACTGTGGCCCAGGTCACAATCTCTGTGTATCCAAAACTCCCTGTGATACGTTCGGTGGACTTGAACATGCGTTCGGATACCATTCCCAATATGTTCCTGCTCAATCATCGGACGCTGATGGAGGAAAAGACGGAAGCGGAGGCGGCGCTTGTTACGGAACTGGATCTTCGCAGCCGGGAGATCGAAAATCTTGCAGGCCTGGCCTTTTTCCAAAATCTTGCCGTACTGTATTGCGAAAACAACCTTCTGACGGCGCTGGATCTGTCAAAAAACGGAAAGCTGCATACCC
>CALGGN010000385.1 GCA_937915915.1 uncultured Selenomonas sp.
GGTACTCTTTCAGCACGTCCGGCCCATTGGAGAAAATGGATTGGCGATGCACCACGCCCTTAGGCTTTCCGGTTGTCCCGGAGGTGAAGAGGATGAGGCCCTCGGCCTCGGAATCGGAGAGGTTCAGCCCATAGTCAATATCTTCGTTTGGCTTCCCTTGAAGAATCTGATCCAAGTCCAGGAGTGAAACATCCGTGGCATGGGGCAGCAAATCCCCGGAGGAAACGCACAGAGGGCAGACCGCATCTTTCAATATGGCGTTGATTCTCTTTGCCGGATACTCGGAATCCATGGGGACTACGGCAAAGCCGGCGCGGAGAATCCCCAGCACGGCCACTACAAAATTTCGGGTACGGGGCAATAGAACGGCAACTCTCTTTCCTCTGCCCTCAAACTCCTCCCCTCTATCCAGCAACTGCTTTGCCAAAGCAGCCGAGGCACGATTCAACTGGCCATAAGTATATGCGCCATGGCAGTCCCTTACAGCAATGCGCTCCGGATTTTGGGCAGCCTGCTCCAAAAACATATCAATCAAGGTAAGCATGCAGATTGTCTCCTTTCTAACGCCTATCTATTTTCTTCAATGATATTCGACTTCCGTTTCCACCACAGGAAACACCCTGTCACCACAATGAGAAGCGTCAGGCACTGGGCAGCAGGCTCTGCCAGCCAGATGCCCTTTCTACCCAGCAGCGGCGGGAGCAAATGCACCATTGCCAAAGGCCCCAGCAAGCTGTTGCACAACGAGATGATGAGGGATAAGGTCCCCTGCCCCAGCCCTGTGAAATAAGAGGAGCTGAAGATGATAACTCCGATGAACAGGAAGGTCAAAGAGAGGAACCGAAGCGCCTCTGTGGCAAGGGCCTTCAGGGACTCATCGTAGCCTACGAAGACCCCGGCGATGTTCTCCGCCAAGCCTGCAGAGAATGCAGCCAGAAGGATACCCATGCCCATGACCAGTAGCATTCCCTTCCGGCGCAGGCTTCGCAGCTCCTCATGGTTCCCGGCTCCGAAATGGTAGCCCACCACCGGCACGATGCTCATGCTTACACCGCCGTACGTGGAAAATAAGAGGGCCATGACATAGCCTCCCACCGCATAGGCTGCCACACCGAATTCTCCCAGATATCGCATTAACTGGAGATTGAATACCATGCTTACAATGGCAACCGAAGTTATATCCACCATTTGGGAAGCGCCGTTGTACATGGTTTCCCAAAAAATTTTCCATGCGCAGATGGGATGCACAAAATGAAGCTGATTCTTGGGATTGGAAAAATAGACGAGGGGAATCATCAGGCCGGACAGCCATGCCAGACCTATTCCCAGAGCCGCCCCCTTCATTCCCCAGCCGCATACAACCACGAAAACCCACACCATCAGAATGTTTACCGCCGCCTGCAGTGCACTGATTGCAAAGCCCAGGCCGGGACGACCCGCCGTAATCAAAAGAATCTGAAGAAGCATGGTCGGCATCTGGAATGGTATGAAGAGCATCAGGCTCCCTCCGAACTCCACGCAGATGGGCACCAGGTTCTCCGATGCGCCCACCCATGTGGCGATTGCCGGGAGCTTAGGATAGAGCAGGGCAGCAATCAAAAGGCCGATGAGAGCGAGAGCTAGAAAGATCATGCTCAGAATGCCGCAGGCCCTCTCGGGTCTGCCGGCTCCCAGTTCCCGTGCGATTACAGCGCTGGCGCCGGTACCGAACATCATCCCCAAACCGGCTAGGATCTGAAAGGGGGGAATGATCAGATTCTCTGCCGCAAATGCTGCCGCGCCGATGTAATTGGAAACTAAAAAGCCAGTTGCCACCAAGTAAACGTTGGCTACAAGCATCATGCCGATGGAAGGCAGCGCAAAAATCAATATGGTGGAACTATCAAAATGGTCGGATATCTGTACGTCTCTCAAGTGTCGCACCTCTGTTCGTCTTATTCGCTTGTTTCCTGATCCAAGTTTATTCTTCTTTTTCTTCCCCCGATTTTCCTGCAAAATAAGCATTTTTCCCCCGCAGGAATGACATGCATCAGCATTTTCCTTGATGAATCCATCTTCTGCTTGTGGATCCGCCTCCTACAATAGAAACATAGGTATGGAAACGGATAGCTACCGTTCCCTATCCACCTCATTACTTAAGCTGGTAGAATATTGAGATAATGGTCGGGACGTGTTGAAAAACGGAAACTGTGCGATACAGCGAGACTTTTTTCGTATGGCAAGGAAGCGAAGACGCAGTCGTAGCAAAGCTACGTCAATTATTCGCTGACGCAGACAGGCGGAAAAATGGCCGCTGTAGCGTGCAGGTGGAGTTTATCAACACGCCCTAGTGGTTTTATAAGGAAGTCACTTCATTATTATTCTTCAAAATGGTATAATATTTGCAGAGCCATCGGTTTACATTATGCTTACTGCCCAATGCCAGTAATTTATTGTCATGTAATATGCTGTATATAACAGTAAGATAATGGCAAAACCTTTTTATTTGCGTTCACTGTAGCACCCTGGGGATGGGTTATGAAAATAAAGAAAAGCATTAGGATAGCTGCGTCAATCATTGCAATGGCAACAATTGCATTTAGTGAAATCTCTGTCGTGGAAGCTGCAACACGTGAAGAAATCGCTGCTCTCAACGTCAATGCCAGAGGCAGCAATTTCCGTTACTGGCAGAAGGATTCGGCATCTCTAGCTCAACTTCTCGCTTATGGAACTGTAGAAAAATAACTTAGTCATTTCGTAGAAAAAATCACTTCATTATTTTTCTACGAAATGGTATAATATTTGCAAAGCCATAGGGAGGGTTTTGCAAATGACTATCACTGCTGAGACACAATCACTATTTTCAAATGTCATATTGAAAGTAATGCCTTATCTTAACGAGAAACAAAAACGACTTTTTCTTGGTATCATAGCATCTGAACTTGGCCATGGCGGTATTGCCTTTGTCAATTCAGTAAGTGGTGCGGCAAGGAAAACCATCATTAACGGAGCAGATGAAGCCAGCTTGAAACCCGCGCAGGACGAATCCAATAATCAGAAAACGAAAGATCGAATTCGGAAACCAGGTGCAGGTCGTAAACGACTCACGGAGAAGTACCCTGACCTCCATGAAAAAATCCAGTCACTGATCGACAAGGATACCTATGGAGATCCCGAGAAACCTCTGGTGTGGACGACATGGAGCGTCCGTAAAATTGCAGAGAAGCTGTTTGCATGTTTCGGGTACAATATCCATTTCACATCAGTCGGCAAAGAGCTTGATGCGATGGGCTACAGCCGGCAACAGAACCAGAAAATGTGCCAGATAGGCAATCAGCATCCGGACAGGGATGCGCAGTTCCAGTATATCAACGACACAGCGGAACAGTTCCTGGAAGCAGGTGCCCCTGTCATCTCCATAGATACAAAGAAAAAGGAGAATATAGGCAACTTCAAAAACAATGGTTCCGAATACCGCCCTAAAGGAAATCCGCGCCATGTTCTTGACCATGATTTTCCGCTGCCGGAGTTAGGCAAGGTAGCTCCTTATGGAGTCTATGTTCTTAATAACAACACCGGCTTTATAAATCTTGGCATA
>CALGGN010000386.1 GCA_937915915.1 uncultured Selenomonas sp.
CAGGCACTATAGGGCACAAGCTCGTTTTTAGCACTTGAGTTTCACGGATTTAGGGTAGAATATAACAATATATTGTGGTTTCGCAAGGGTTTCAAAATTTGGACAATTGCGTTATAATTGGTGACAGGAGGGTGATTTGTGGATGGAAAGCAATTTTATCGTGGCGGTGGGCGCGGTCATTCCGATGTTCTGCCTGATGTTCATCGGCGCGATGGTAAAAAAATATAAGCTCCTTTCGGAGGAGGAGCTCAATCATATGAACCGTATGGTGTTCAAGGTCTTTTTTTCCTGCATGATGTTCTACAGCATCTATACGACGGAACTGGCGACGGTCTTCCGCCCGCAGCTTATGCTCTATGGAGGCTTCGGCGTGGTGGCGGTCTGCTTCATCAGCATGTTTCTGGTCTGCCGCATGGAGAAAGAGGACAAGCGGCGGGGCGTGATGACGCAGGCGTTGTTCCGCAGCAACTTCGTGCTCATGGGTGTCCCGATTGCCGCGAACATCTTCGGGGACAGCGAAATCGCGGTCACGACCATGATGATCGCGGTGATTGTCCCGATTTACAATATCCTTGGCGTGTTCGTGCTGGAGACCTTTCGGGGCGGCAGGTTTGCGCTCTGGCCGATTCTCCTGGGCGTGCTGAAGAATCCCATGATCCTTGGCGCCATTGTGGGCGCTTTGTTTCTGATACTGGGCATTCATGTGCCAAAGCCCGTGCTGAAGCCCATCGGGCAGGTGGCGGCGGCTACCACGCCCATCGCCCTGATTATTCTCGGTGCATCTTTTCGCCTTGGCAGTACGCAGGAGCATCGCTCCCAGCTCATTGGCTGCGTGCTCGGCAGGCTGCTCATCATACCGGGCATCCTGCTTTCTCTTGCGGTTGCTTTGGGATTCCGCGGAGTCGAGTTCGTCACGCTCATCAGCATCTTCGCAACGCCCTGTGCCGTGGCCTCCTTTGCCATGGCGCAGCAGATGGGAGGAGATGCCGATCTTGCAGGGAACTGCGTGGTATTCACCTCGGCGCTTTCCTGTGTGACGATTTTCGGGTGGATTCTGCTCTTTAAGACTTTGGGAATATTTTAGGAGTGAAGCCCATGTTCCGGGAAATGAGAAGGAAAAACCAGCAGCTGCCGAGGGAAGAGTGCTGCCGCATACTGGAGGAAGCTACTTCCGGCGTGCTTGCCGTATCGGGAGATGACGGCTATCCCTATGCTGTGCCGCTGTCCTTTGCCTATGCGGACGGGCGGCTGTATTTTCATGTGGCGAAGAGCGGTCACAAGCTGGATGCCCTGCGCCGCAATCCTAAGGCATCCTTCTGCATTATCGAACGGGACGAGATAGTTCCTGCGGAATACACCACATACTTCCGCAGCGTCATTGCCTTTGGCACGGTCCGCATCGTGGAGGACAACGCCGATAAACGCCGTGGGCTTGATTTGCTCTCCGACAAATACTCGCCTGATGAGACGGCAGAGAGCAGGGAGGCGGAAATCGGCAAGCTGATCAACGCGCTCTATGTGCTGGTGATGGACATCGAGCATATGACGGGCAAGGAAGGCAGGGAACTTGCCGCCCAGCGCAAAAAACAAGCGCACCATGGAAAATCTGACGAGGAGGGAGGCTTCACTGTCCTGCCACCGGTTCGGAATAGTCATCGGTGTGCAGGAATTCCCGCTCTGTGATTTCGCCGTTTTTGCTGTAAATGCGGTAGACGGAGGGGGACAGGAGGGAGCCGTCGGTTTCGAGGCGGATGGTGTTGCCGTTGAGATCGGCGCGGGTACCCAGCACGTAGATGGTGAGGCTTGAGCCGTCGGTGACGGAGCGCAGGTAAACGTTGTGCTTGAGGGAGTTGCGGAACCGGAAATCAATGAGGCCGTCCGCGACGGTGGCGTCCAGCCCCGGCGGGCAGTAGGCGGAGGGGTAAAAATGGGCGGTCCGTACGGTGGGGGTGAGTCCTGCGAGCAAAATGGCATTGTAAAGGGTGGAACTGACCTGGCAGACGCCGCCGCCGATATCCTGCTCCATGCGCCCCTCGATGATGACACCTGCGTTGTTGTAGCCGGCCTTTGCTGTGCGGGGGCCTACGGTATCATTGAAGGAAAACTCATTGCCGCTTTTGATGAGGATATTGTCCAGCCGGCTTGCGGCAAGGGCAATGTTCTCCCCCCGTTCGCCCGGATAGAAAGTAGTTGTGTAGACGGCAAGGACGGTGTCGATGCCCGCGATGTCCTCGGTCTTTATGAAGGGAGGCTGTTCAAGGGGCTGAAGCGTCAGCTGCGGAAGCTCGAACCGGGGGAGGGAGGTTTCGATTTTCTCCTGCAGGGTCTCTGTATCGAGTTTTCTCCCAATGATTCCCGGATAAGGATAGACGTTCCCGGAGGCATCAACGGAACAGAAGGCGTTGACAGGCTCTGTGTGGATCTCGG
>CALGGN010000387.1 GCA_937915915.1 uncultured Selenomonas sp.
TTATATTATTCCACTATTCTGCAATATGTTGTTCCGATAGCCTTGATATTATTCCAATAGTATGGTATAATAAAACACCCAGATTGGAGGTGAGGGCTTATGTATATGACGGTAAAAGAAGCGGCCGCGAAATGGGGTATTTCCGACAGAAGAATAAGAGTATTATGCTCCGAGGGCAAGATTCCCGGCGCGTATCAGGAAGGACGCGGCTGGAAGATCCCGATTGACGCGGAAAAGCCCGTCGATGGCAGGTTTAAATCGAAAGATAGTATCCTGTCTCAGATCAACCGCAAAAAAGCGGAGCTGGACGGCAGAAGACCTCTGACCGAAGGTGAACTGGAGCGGTTCAATGAGGAATTTACAGTCGAATACACATATAACTCCAACGCTATCGAGGGCAACACGCTGACGCTCAGGGAAACCGATCTTGTTCTCCGTGGACTTACGATAGCTCAGAAACCGCTGAAAGATCATATGGAAGCTGTCGGTCATAAAGAGGCTTTCGATTATGTCAGAGAGCTTGTGAAAGAAAAAGCGCCTCTCACCGAAAGCATCATTAAACAGATCCACTATCTTGTACTTGCAGACAAAAAGGATGACCGAGGCGTTTATAGAAGAGTTCCCGTGCACATTATGGGCGCTCATCATGAACCTGTGCAGCCGTATCTTATCGAACCGAAAATGGAACAGCTTCTGCAGGACTACGCTGCAAGCGAGGAACACATCGTAACAAAGCTCGCCCAGTTTCATATCGAGTTTGAAGGTATTCATCCTTTTATCGACGGCAACGGCAGAACCGGCAGACTGCTTGTCAACCTTGAACTGATGAAGGCGGGATATCCGCCTATCGACATCAAGTTTACCGACAGGGTCATGTATTACAATGCCTTTGATGCCTACCATGTCAAGCACGATCTTTCCGCTATGGAAGGACTGCTTGCCGGGTATATCAACGCAAGGCTGGACGCATATTTGAAAATACTACACGAATAAAAATTTTTAACAAAGGAATTTAGGGTGTGTTGATTAATTCCTCAGCCCATCTTCACGAGTCTTGGCTGTCCCTGCTGTGTTGACAAATCCTCGACATAGCACCACTATGACTGCGGTTTGTCGCCTTGCAATGGACAGCCAATTCTCGCAAATCTGGGCCAAGCTCATTTAATGAACGAGTTTCTAAACCATCTGATTGCGCAGAATACGGTTTTCATACAGCTTGAAAAAGAAAGCAGCATCTATGTTTTCCGGTTCCTGCAGAACCAGGGGGTTCAGAATGTCATGTATAAACCCGGCAAAAAGGATTTTAATCTGTACTGGGCAAAAGATTGTGTCATTGTAACGGATATGATATCGGAGGCACCTTTTTTGTCCAATGAATTGATTTTTCCTCCAAAATCAAATATAATTGGGCGAAATTGGAATTCGCTGGATGAAGGGAGCATTTCTAAAATGTCAGAAAAAGATAAGATGCTGCATCAGAAACTATATGACGCCAATTACGATAAGGAGCTTGAAAGGGAAAGAATTCAATGCAAGATTCTTTGCCAAAAATACAACAACCTTGCGATAGACAATATAGATGAGAGACATGAGTTCATTAAATCGATCATCGGAGAAACAGGAAAGAATGTTCACATTGAGCCGGATTTTTGGTGTGATTATGGCTATAGAATCAAAGTGGGGGAAAATTTTTATGCGAATCACGGTTTGGTGATTCTCGATGCAGGAGGTGTGACTTTTGGCCACGATGTTTTCATTGCACCATCTTGCGGTTTCCACACGTCTGGACATCCAATCGATTTTGAACGGAGAAACCGGGGGCTGGAATACGCATATCCGATTGTCGTCGGTGATAATGTCTGGATTGGTGCAGGCGTGCAGGTCATGCCCGGTGTCACGATTGGAAGCAACGTGGTGATCGGAGGCGGGAGCACTGTGGTAAAGGATATTCCATCTAACAGTGTGGCCGTAGGAAATCCTTGCAAAGTGATTCGTCAAATTACAGATGATGATGCAAAGAAAAGCTGGGACAGATAGCATTTTTCGTCCAAAATCAGGAATGATTGGGCGAAACGATGGAACGCTGGATATTATTGCATTGGAACGCAGGTCGGGTAGATGTTCAAAAAAAAATACATTTGCGGCGCGATTGCTGTCTTGTTTTTGCTGGCAGCGGCAGGCTATGGCGTGGGCGCTTATTTCGTGGATTTTGCCCTGAAGCGGGGGAACGCAGAGGATCCCTTAGCGATACCGCCTGCTTGCGAGCGCATCCAGGACAAGGGCAGGATGATTCCCAAGCTGCCGCAGGCCGGTCGTGAGCAGTGGGAATGCATCTCAGCAGACGGACGGAAACTCGTTGCGACCCATTTCCTGCCGGAGACGCCGGGACACCGGTGGGCCATCCTGATCCATGGCTATGGGCGCGACCAGCGCTATGCCAGGGACTATGCAGAGGTCTATCTGGAGCAGGGCTGGCAGGTGCTGACACCAGACCTTTGCGCCTCGGGGGAAAGCGGGGGCGAGTACATCACGATGGGCGTGAAGGAGAGCGCGGAGGTCGCTCAGTGGGCGCAGCAGATTGTGGAGCGCGATCCGGAGGCCAAAATCGTGCTCCATGGCGTTTCCATGGGGGCGGCTACGGCGCTCTTGGCAGCGGCAAGGGAGGACTGTCCGCAGTTGATCGCCGTGGTGGAAGATTGCGGCTATACCAGCGCCTATGAAATGTTTGGCGAGCAGCTTGGGGTGCTCTTTGGGCTGCCCTCTTTTCCCATTCTGGATTGTGTGGATGTGGTAAGTGGCTGGAAGACCGGAGCCAAAGTATCAGAGGCAGCACCGATCGAGGTCATTGACAGGGTCAAGGTTCCCACCTTATTCATTCACGGCGATGCGGACAAACTGATTTCCCCTGCTATGATGGAAAGGCTCTTTGCAGCCTCGGGAGCAGGGAAAAAAGAGAAGCTGCTGGTGCAGGGCGCAGGGCACGGGGATGCCATGAAGGAAGCGCCGGAGGCTTATTGGAAGAGCATTTTCGGCTTTTTGCAGGGGCTGTGATGCTTTTGGAACAGTTCCGTAAGGAGACGCTGATTCATTCAGCCGCCTATCTTGCGTGTGAAAGCGTCATATCGTCGATTACAGTCCCATCCGGCAAATAGCAGCGCAGGCGGAGGGTGTCGCTTGCGGCGTCCAGGGTGAGGTAGTTGTCCGTTTCGGGCTGGGGGGCAGTGACTTTGTCGAAGACGGGGTCGATCCGGATGCCGGGATACCGCTGATCTCCCGCGAGGCCGCAAAGCACATAGACGGGGCCGCGGTCGGCGGGCTTCCCTGCGAAGATGTGATGGCGGTTGCGATAGATATGGAGATGGCCCGTGAGCACAAGATCGATGCCAAGGGCATCAAAGGCTCCCATGAAGGCTTCGCCGATGTCATTGATGTAGCATGGTCCCTTCACGGGATCGGGATATTCGTAGTGAATGACATCCTTGTGCATGAGCACGACCTTCCAAGGGAGCCGGTTTTTTTCCGCGTCCCGCTGCAGCCATGCGAGCTGTTCCCTCAAAAGCCCGGGGCGGATTCCGTCCAATTCGTCGAATTGGTTGTTGAGCACGATGAAGTGAACCGGGCCATAGTCAAAGGAATAGTAATATTCGTTGAAACGCAGGCTGCCATTCGCCGGATGCCGGAAGTAGGCAAGATAGCCCTCCGGCAGGCACATTTGCCATTTCAGATCGTAGCACTCATGATTCCCCATGACAGGAGCGAAAATCGTGGAGGAAAGCAAGCGTTCCGCGCCCTGGAACCAACCTTGCCACTGATAAAAAGACTGCCCGTTGTCCGTGAAGTCTCCGATGACGGTGGAGAGTTCTGCGGCAGGATGCCTGTGGCAGGCCGCTTCCGCCACCTCCCTCCATACGTCGTAATCCACGCATTGAGAGTCGCAGAAGATGAGCATCTGAAAGCTGTCTTCGTGGACGGGGATGACCGGCTGCCAGTCCGTGGCACGTTCGCCGCTCAGGATACGGAATTCGTAGCGTGCATCGGGGAGGAGGGCAGAAAGCTCGCAGTGGTAGATGAATTGCGGCATGCTTTCCTGCTCCAGATACCGATAGGCAATCGGGAGAAAACGGCTGTCAAGCGTCCCTGTTTTACGGTATTCCAGCTGCAGATCCTTCAGCAGTTTGTCACTTTGGAACATCAGGATGCGGGAATGGGCCGGATCCCTTGTCACAAGCTGCTGAAGGATCTGCAGAAGGAGTTTCAG
>CALGGN010000388.1 GCA_937915915.1 uncultured Selenomonas sp.
ATCTCTGCACTAGAGGCCGAGACCCTCGCTTACGTGTGCGACGTCACGAGCGGGGACTTCTCTGCGTCAATCACCGGTAGCGACATCACGCTCGAGCGTGACGAGGAGGCCCTTGTCAAGGAAGCCGAGACCTTCCAGAGCCCCTATGCGTGGCCGCTGCGCCTGCTCTTCCACGATACGTTGCAGCCCAAGATGGACGTGTCCTTTAGCGAGGAGATGCTCGCCGAGCTCGTCTCCCAGGCAGTCGATGCCTACAACAACGACGTACTCCCCACCGATGACGTCTTCGTGAGCTACGACGAGGTACAGGGAGCCTATGTGCTCAGCGGGTCAACCAGTGGCGAGGCCTTGGACGAGGAGGTCGTGCGCGAGGATGTGCTCGAGGCCGTGCGGGCAATGCATGCGAGCAGCCTGCCGGATCCCCGTCAGCACTTTGATTTCGGGAGAATCCTTGCAAGCAAGCAGCCGTTTCATGTACAGCGGACGATCCATCATTGAGTCACTCCATAAATTGATTTTCGTATCCATTATATCATAAAACCATAGATAATTAAAATAGATTTTAATTATCTTAAAGTCATTATATAATTGATTTTAAAATCAATTATACGAATACAAGGGAATTCGTTTCACCGGGGCGCAATATGCCTCTGCCCGTCAACAGGCGCTTGACTTCTCCGAAATCCCCCTGCAGTATCCCATGGAAGGAGAGATATTTTGACTGCTTTCACCTTTTACAAAAGCCCCTTTGGACTGCTGAAAATCGGCATTCAGAATGAAGAACTCGTCCACATCGGCATTGTGCCAAAGCAGGACGAGGCGCATCAGACGACCGCCCTGAGCGAAGAAGCTTTTGCCCAGCTGCAGGACTATTTTTCCGGTCGGCGCACCGAGTTTTCCCTGCCGTACACATTGGTCGGCACTGAATTCCAGCGGCAGGTCTGGACCCAAATCGCAAAAATCCCCTACGGGCAGACCGCCACTTACAAGGACATCGCGCAGGCTGTCGGAAAACCGCGCGCCTTTCAGGCTACAGGCCGTGCCGTGGGAACCAACCCTCTTGCCATCATCATCCCCTGCCACCGTGTGGTCGGCGCGAATGGAGATCTGACCGGCTATGCATTTGGACTGGAAATGAAAAAATCCCTATTGAAACTGGAATCAAGGCTTGCATTCGGAAAGCGAGATCATCCGGACACTTGATGTGCAAGAATAGACGCTTGCTCCGACAGCAAATAAGGACGCCTCGCGGTCAGCCGCGAGGCGTCCTTATTCTTGGAAACATAATGGAAATGTATATGCTATCTGCCGATCCAAATGGAGAAGAACCGACAGGCACAGGCCGATTATGCGAAGAGTCCTACTGCATAGCCCGCGATGCCGATGGCAAAGAGGCCGAGGATGATGATCAGCGGATTTACGCCCTTCTTCAGGAAGTACATGCACGCGAAGGTCATCAGGAGAGGAACGATGCCGGGCATCAGGCTGTCCAGGATGGACTGCAGCGTGGTCACCACATGCTCGCCCGCGCTGTTGTCGTACTCGGAAAGCACCAGCGGCATGTTGACCGTGGTCCACTTCGCAACGAGAGCGCCCATGACCAGAAGACCAAGCACGGAAGAGCCTTCCGTGAGATAGCGCATCTTGTTGCCGCCGACCTCGTTGACCAGCTCCGTGCCCTTCTCGTAGCCGTACATAACGCCGTACCAGTTGGTGGCAAGACGGATCGCGTTGAACGCGATGAAGAAGATCAACGGACCGATGATGCTGCCCGTCAGCGCAATGCCTGCGCCGAGAGCCGCGAGCACCGGACGGAGCGTGCCCCAGAAAATAGGATCGCCGACACCGGCCAAAGGCCCGATCAGACCGACCTTGACGCCGGACAGCGTCTGCGGCGTGATATCCGCGCCATTTGCGCGCTTTTCTTCCATAGCTGCGATGATGCCCATGATCGGCGTCGCAAGGAACGGCTGTGTGTTGAAGAATTCCAGATGACGCTGCAAGGCCATCTTGAGCTCATCGCCTGTGTAGAGCTTCTTGAGTGCCGGAATCAGGGACACGCAGAAGCCGATTGCCTGCATACGCTCGAAGTTGAAGGAGCCGAGCAGGAAATTGGAACGAATAAAAATCGAAACAAGATCGCTTTTGGTAAGCTTTTTCTCTGCCATTGTACTTTTCCTCCTCGCTTTCTTACATCAAATCCGAATCGTCAATGTCACCGAGCGGATCGCTGGAAGCGCCGCCGCCATGCGATGCCGCATTGAGCTCAGCCTGCAGGCCCTTGATATGGAAGTAGGCGCAGATCAGACCGACGGCACCGAAGCCGATGAGGTTGATATTCGTGAAGACTGCCAGAAGGAAGCCAAGGAAGAAATACGGCATGAGCGCACGGGCGTTCATCATGTTGATGACCATCGCATAACCTACGACCACGATGAAGCCGCCGGATACCTGCAGACCGCGGGTAATGACCTCAGGGATGGAGCTCAACATGGCATTGACCGTATCCGTGCCGGCAACGATAGCGACCAGAGCCGCCGGAACCGCCACGCGGATGCCCTGCAGAAGCAGACCGCCGACATGGCACATCTCGATGCCGAACATGTTGCCCTCGGCAGCGAACTTATCTGCCAAGTGCTGGAAGAACACGGTGATCGTACGAACGAAGATCGTCAGAACCTGACCTGCGGCAGCCAAGGGAACCGCAAGCGCGATACCTGCGCCGATGCTCTGATGCCCGATGATGACGAGGATTGCCGACACCACCGAGGCCAAGGCCGCGTCCGGAGCCATCGCGGCGCCGACGTTCATCCAGCCCAGAGCCAGCATCTCCAGCGTACCGCCCAGGATAATACCGGTTGTCATATCACCAAGAACCATGCCTACCAGCGTGCAGGCCACCAGCGGACGATGGAACTGCGCCTCATCGACGACGCTCGCCATACCTGCGACTGCTGCAACAACAATCAAAAGAATAAATTGTACCGTTGTCATGATGTTGTAACACCTCTCTATTCACTTGTATAAAATAATAACGAATTGCCCTTGCGGCCGCAGCTTCACCTGCAGCCGCGAATCAACTTCTCACAATCAGAGCTCTTTATGCAAGGCCCTTTGCCTTCAAGGCTTCCATGAGGTCGCCCTTCGGCTCGTTCGCCAGCTTGCGGATCTCCACCTCGATGCCCATGTCCACGAGCTCCAGCAGAGCCTTGACATCCTGCGGGCTGACCGCCACGGCGCTGGAGATCATCGTATCTCCGTCCTTGAAGCACTTTCCGCCGAGGTTGACCGACTTGAAGGGGATGCCGCCCTTCACGGCGCGCACCACATCCGTCGGATTCGTGAACAGGAAGAGCGTCTTGAACGCATCGTACTTCGGATCCTTATAGGCCTCCACTGCCTTGTCCACCGGCACCACATAGGCCTTCAGCCCGGGAGGAACCACCTGCAGCAAGAGCTTCTTGCGCATCGTGTCCTGTGCCACCTCGTCACTGCAGCACATGATGCGGTTGCAGCCCGTGACCTTTGCCCAGACCGTTGCCACCTGTCCATGGATCAAGCGGTCATCAATACGGCAAAATGCGATTTCCATAATAACAATACCCCTTTCCATTATGAGAGTCTCAAAAGGCATCCGCATGTTCTCCCCACGCAGCGCCTTTCCCTGAACAATTCACATTCTACGCGGAAAGCCTTCCCAATCCAACTGTAATCTGTCATGAAATTTTCATTTTTCAAATGACAAATGTCACTTTCTCCCGTAAATATGATATAATGGATACTGTCAATTTGCGCCTTAGGAGGGTAGCTATGCGCCTTTTGAAAGAGATGCAGGAGCAGGAACGCTTTTCGCAGACCGAATCCGGCATCATACAATACATCATGGAACACCCGCGGGAAATCCCCGACCTCTCGATCCGCGACCTCTCGGAGCGCACCTATACCAGCCCTGCTGCCATCTTCCGGCTCTGCCAGAAACTCAAGCTCAAGGGGTATACGGAATTCAAGATCAAGCTCATCAGCGAAATGGCCCGTGTGAATCCCGGAGAGGGACGCATTGTCCGCCGCCCGATCACGGACAAGGACCGCCCCGACGATGTCATCCGCAAGATGGCCGCGCTGGAAATCGAAGCCATCGAGGAAACGCGGAACGAAATCGACCTGACGCAGCTGGAGCGCGTGGCAGACTGGCTGGACGAGGCAAAGAATATCGACTTCTATGCCTTTGACGCCAACTACTGCATCGCCCAGTTGGCGGCCTACAACCTCTGGCAGATCAAGAAGCACCCCGTCGTGAGCTTCGCCATGAACAGCCAGCTCGCCCAAGCCCTGAACTCCGACAAGGAGCATGTGGCAATCATCCTGAGCCGCAGCGGGGAGAACCGGCGCCTGATCGCCATCGCGAAAATCCTGAAAAAGCGCGGCGTGAAAACCATACTGTTCACCGTCAAAAAAGGATCGACCCTCTCACACTTCGCGGACGAGTTCATGTACGTCGCCAATACGGCGGATTATCTGGATATGGGAGGCTTCATCTTCAGCGCGGGTGTGAAATATTATCTGGACACCTTGTTTGGACTGCTGCTTGCCCGGCATTATGACGAAATGACCGCATTCTATGACTCCTTCGAGGATGTCCTGGGACGCATGGATGACCCCCATCGGCTGTGGTAGCGGCAGCAGCGGCGCACAGCTTGTCCAAGGTCTGAAACATTGTTTTGTTTTTTGCTCCCATTTCCCGCTTTTTTTGAAACGCCATTCCATCTTGTTTGCTATCTATTGATTCTTGCTTTGTCATATAGTATATTAAGATTGTCGAAAGGACATGGCTGCCTGCCAGCGCGCGGCAGACGGCAAAGAGCACTTATCTACTGCGAAATTTTATCAAAAAAGGGGAATCGAAATGTCAAAACAAGAAATGTTCGACAAGTTCATCGAGTTCATGGCTCGATTTGCCGAAATCAAGGCAGTCGCAGCCCTGCGCGATGGTTTCATCATGACGACGCCGTTCACGATTTGCGGTTCGGTGTTCCTGCTGATCGCGAATCTGCCGATCCCGGGCTATCCGGAGTTCATGGCCGGTGTGTTCGGACCGAACTGGACCGACCCGCTCAACGCGGTGGCCGGCGGTACCTTCAGCATTCTCGGACTCATTGCCGTACTCACCATCACCTATAAATTCGTGGAAGCGGAAGGCTGCGACGCCATCATGGCCTCTGTGCTGGCGCTCTCCACTTTCGTCATATTGCTGCCTCCGACGGTCGCTGCGGAAGGCGGCGCAGAGGTCGGCAATATCATCCCGAAGCTCTGGGCCGGCAGCAACGGCGTTATCACCGCTATCCTTGTCGCCTTCCTGACTTCCTATGTGGTCTGCTACTGCGAAAAGAACCACATCGGCATCAAGATGCCGGCATCCGTCCCGGGCGGTGTGGTCAAAGCCTTCGAGGCTCTGACGCCGGGCATGATCCTCTTCACGATTGCCGCAGTTCTCTACGGTGTCTGCCACTTCGCAGGCGCAACAACCGTGCCTGAGCTGATTTTCACCGTCATCCAGACCCCGCTGCAGGGACTTTCCGATACCATCGTCGGCGGCTCGGTCTTCTCGCTGCTCATGACCATCCTCTTCTGGGCCGGTGTGCATGGCCCGAACGTGGTCGGCGGCATCCTGAATCCGCTGATGATCGCAAACTCTTTGGAAAACCAGCAGATCTTGGATGCAGGTATGCAGCTCCTTGGAAATCCTTCGGCCCACATCATGACGATACAGGTCACCGATACACTCATCAAGCCGGGCGGATGCGGCGCGACCTTCGGCCTGCTCATCGCAAGCTATCTCGTAGCCCGTTCCCAGCAGATGAAGTCCATCACAAAGCTCGCCACGGTTCCCGGCCTCTTCAATATCAATGAGCCGGTCATCTTCGGCCTGCCGATCGTATTCAATCCCTACATGCTCGTTCCTTTCTGCCTTGCGCAGCTTTCCTGCCTCATCATCGTCTACATGTCCATTTCCATCGGCTTCATGGCTCCCTTCGGAGCAATCCAGGTTCCCTGGACCACGCCGCCGATCATCGCCGGTTTCCTCATGAACGGCTGGCAGGGCGCTGTCGTGCAGATTGCCTGCCTTGCAGCCTCCACCGCCATCTACTTCCCGTTCGTCAAAGTGCAGGACAATGCCTTCGTAAAGGACGAGCAGGAGGAAGCCGCATAACATGCGAGGATTTCCAAATTTCCATATAATTTTATGAAGGGGTGTTTCATCATGAAAAAGATCATTCTTCTCTGTGCCGCAGGCATGTCCACGAGCATGCTGGTCAAAAAGATGCAGGAAGCTGCTGCTGCCGACAACTTTGAGTGCACCATCGAGGCTTTCCCGACCTCCGAGGCGAAGGATAAGGCATCTGACGCAGATGTCATCCTGCTTGGACCGCAGGTCCGCTTCTCCAAGGGCAAAATTGCGGAGCAGTGCCCCGGCGTGCCCATCGATGCCATCGACATGAAGGTCTATGGGCGCATGGACGGCAAGGGCGCTCTGGATATCGCCCGCAAGCTCATGAAGGACTAAGGGGGAAGGCACATGGAAGGCTTAGAGCTCATTGCATTCCAGATTATTTCTGCGGTAGGAACCGCCCGCAGTTCCTATATCGAAGCAATCCAAGAGGCAAAAAAGGGGAACTTCGAGGGCGCCGAGAAACTCATTGCAGAGGGTGACGAGGTCTTCGTCGAAGGTCACGATGCCCACGCCAAGCTCCTGCAGGAAGAGGCGAACGGGAACAGCGTCGTGAGCCTCCTGATTCTCCACGCCGAGGATCAGCTCATGAGCGCCGAGGGCTTCAAGACCATCGCGCAGGAATTCATCGATCTGTACAAAAAGGTGCAGGCTCTCGAAAAATAATCCGACAAAAACGAGAAGGGGCCCGCCCTCGGACGGGGCGGGCTTCTTCCATAAAGAGAATACTTTGAATCATTCGACAGTTTTCTTCAACGACATCATGGAGGTAAGCATTATGGCATTTCCAAAAGGTTTCTTATGGGGCGGCGCTGTTGCCGCGCATCAGCTGGAAGGCGGCTGGCAGGAAGGCGGCAAGGGGGTCAGCGTCGCGGATGTCATGACCGCGGGACGGCATGGCGTGCAGCGCGAGATCACGGACGGCGTGCTGCCGGGAAAGAACTACCCGAACCACGACGCAATCGATTTTTACCATCGCTATAAAGAAGATATCGCCCTCCTCGCGGAGATGGGCTTCAAGTGCTTCCGCACCAGCATCGCATGGACCCGCATCTTCCCGAAGGGCGACGAGACGGAGCCGAATGAGGAGGGGCTGAAGTTCTACGACGACCTCTTTGACGAGATGCTGAAGCACGGCATCGAGCCGGTCATCACCCTTTCCCATTTCGAGCTGCCCTATCATCTGGTGACCGAATACGGCGGCTGGAGGAACCGCAAGCTGGTGGACTTCTTCGTGCGGTTCGCAGTGGTCTGCTTCAAGCGGTACAAGGACAAGGTCAAGTACTGGATGACGTTCAATGAGATCAACAACCAGCGCAACGTGAACCTTGACTTTGCTTCCTTCACCAATTCGGGCGTTGTCTATCGCGCGGACGAGGATCGCTATGCCGTCCTCTATCAGGTGGCGCACCATGAATTCGTGGCCTCCGCGAAGGCGGTCATCGAGGGACACAAGATCAACCCCGATTTCCAGATTGGCTGCATGCTCGCCATGACCCCGACCTATCCCGAGACCTGCCGTCCGATGGACCAGATCGCGGCGCTCAAGGAAATGGACAAGACCTTCTTCTTCGGCGATGTGCAGGCACGCGGGCACTACCCCTCCTACATCATCAAGGAATGGGAGCGCAAGGGCTACAAGGTCGAGATGGAGGACGGGGATCTGGACATCCTCGCAGCGGGCAAAGTGGACTACTATGCTTTCAGCTACTACATGAGCCATGTGACCACTTCCGTCAAGGAAAACCTCCAGACGCTCCAAGGCGGCTTCACTGAGGGCGTAAAGAATCCCTACATCGAGGAATCCGACTGGGGATGGCCCATCGATCCGGTAGGCCTGCGCTATATCCTGAATGTGCTGCAGGAGCGCTATGAGCTGCCCCTCATGATCGTGGAGAACGGCATCGGCCTCCACGAGACACCTGACGCAAACGGAGAAATCGCGGATGATGCCCGCATCGCATATTTCCAGAGCCACATCGAGGAGATGAAAAAGGCCGTGGATGAGGATGGCGTGGATCTCCTGGGCTACTGCCCATGGGGCCCCATCGACCTCGTATCCGCAGGCACGGGCGAAATGGAGAAGCGCTATGGCTTCATCTATGTGGACAAGGACAACGAGGGCAAAGGAACCCTCAAACGGTCCCGCAAGAAGTCCTTCTACTGGTACAAGAAGGTCATCGAGTCCAACGGCGAGGACCTCTCGAACTGAGCGGAAACCACTCGAGCACGAACAACAACATGAACAGCAAAGCGACCATGATGGCAGCCATCATGGTCGCTTTGCTGTCCGTCAGGAACCTGACGCAGCCCTGCAAGGGGGCGCAGTCCCGTCACTGTATATGCAATTCCTCATAGCGGCGCTTCTCGAAGAAATCCGCCACAGCCGCACGCAGCTGCTCCCGGCTCATGGACTTCAGCAGATAGCCGTCGGGCTTCAAGGCCACGACCTTCATGACGCTCTCCCTGTCACCCTTCCCCGTAAGGAAAATGACGGGAATGCTGTCCACCCGTGTCTCGCTTCGGATCATCTCCAGTACCTGCGGGCCTGAGGTCACCGGCATCTCATAATCCAGCAGGATGAGATCCGGACGGTTGTCCGCGATATACATGAGCGCTTGCGCACCGGAAGTCACGATGGTCACACGATAGCGGTCGTCCAGCCAGCCCTTCATCATCTTCAAAAAAGTCGGATCATCATCCACCAGCAGGATGTTCTTGCGCCGCGCAAAATCACTGTTGGCCATCTCCAGCCGTGCCATCTCGGCCGTGAGCTGCTTCATGTCGATGGGGCGCTCAAAACGCGCCGACACCACAGCCGAGGGGATGTACTCCTCCACGACGTGCAGCTCCGTCGGGTTCCCTAAGAGCACCAGCAGCTTTTCCTCCTCCACGCAGATATCCTTCAAGTAGACCAAGGTCTCCAGAATATCCGAAACAAACTTCCCAAGGAAAAAGACAATCATCTTTGCCTGATCCTTGTGCTGCGATATCTCCGCCACATTCGGGCCGACCTTCAGCAGCTCATAGCCCGCTTCCTGCAAATTTTTCTCGATCGCATTCGTCATGAAGGAGATACCTTCACTGATAAACAAGAGTTTCGTCTTCATCCCATCGTTCCCCATTTCTATACTCGCGTTCAAAGAAATTTACTAAAACGAATTTTTCCCCGAACGCTCGATATGCAGAATCCGTAAATATTTATCTTCGCTTCACTCGGTAAATATTAACGGCTTCTAGTATATTCCGCCGAATGCGCCGGCCCCGCCAGCCGCAGCCGCAACAGTACATTCTTCCGATCCTCGCCCAGCTCTTCCATGTCAGCGACAGGCAATCGGCCTAACAATTCCTTCCTGTTATTCTTCGCGCAAACCACATAAAAATCCTGCTCCACCGGAAGCTTCTCAAAAGAAATATGCTCCATCACGTTCTTCGCGTTCCAGCTCAAATCCCCCGGCTTCGGCACATCACGCTCGATCGCGGCCCGATCTTTCAAATAGTACATGGGCGCACTGCGGTAAAGCACGATGGAGGTCGCATAATTCCCATAGGAAACGACCAGATCCTCTGCCCGCGCATGCTCCATGAGAAGCCGGCTCATCGCCTTGCCGGAGCGCTGTCCGAAAAAGGGAACGGCTGCCAGATAGATCAACAGCAGGTAGACCACCCCCGTCCCCACAGCCAGCCGATAGACCAGCCGCCCGCGCTCCCGCAACAGGTACGCCGTCAGGATGGCCAAAGGAAAAAACGCAGGGAAGCTATATGTCGGATATTTGGTTGCCATGCACTGATAAAAGCCCGTGACCAAAACCGCCCAAAGCGCCAGAAAGCTCAACGCCGGATCTTCATAGAGCGCCGCAAGGCTCCGCTTCCCGTATATCCTGCACTTTTTCCACAGTTCTCGCAAAAACAGCGGGGACCACGGAAGGAAACCAAGAAAGAAAATCGCAAGGTAGTAGTACCACACATTGTCCTTCGGATGCTCCGACACTGTGGCGCGCAGGTAGTTATGGATGCCGAGAAAGGTGTGAAGGAAATCCTCTCCGTGCAGCCCGTACATCGCATAGTACCAGCTGCCGCCCGTCACAAGGAAAATCAAAATGCCCAGCGGCCAGTGGAGCCGAAGAAGCTCCCCCGCCTTTCTGCGGGAAAGCAGGTAGACCACCATCACAAATCCCGGAAGAAGAATGCCGATCGGCCCTTTCGTGAGCACCGCAAGTCCCGCAAAGGCATAGCAGGCATAGTAGAGCTTCCGCTGTCCCGTCTGCCAGCCAAGATAGAAGAACACCATGATGGCGCTGAAAAAGAACATGAGCGCCATATCCGTGATGATGAGCTTCGCAAGGCAGAAATAGATGAGGCTCGTGCCTAGAATCAGCGCCGCATAGATGCCCGTCCGCTCATCATAGAGCCGCCGCGCAAAAGCATAAGCAAGGAACGCTGTGAGCAGCGCGAACACGGCGGAAAAGAACCTCGCCGCAAACTCCGTCATGCCGAAGATGCTATAGCCCAACATGATCTCCCAGTAGAAAAAAGCAGGCTTGTCATACCAATAATGCCCAAAGATGCGCGGCGAAAGATAGTCGCCGGATTCCAGCATCTCCTTCGCGGTCAGCGCATAATTGCATTCGACGGGATCCGTGACCGCCATGAGGCTGTTCCCTGCAAAAAAGAGCAGGCCCAAAAAAAAGAACAGTGCCATCACGCGCTTCTCCAGTTTCAAATCGCTCATCAATCCCGTCCTCTCCTGCCCATTTGCCTCAAAAATTCTCGCCGTCGAACTCTATCTCATTGTAGCATAAAAGCCAGAACAGAACAACAGAAACTCCCATTGGAAGATTTTGTCCAAGACGGCAGCTCCCGGATACCGACGGTCTGTTGACATACAGCCCCTATTTGCTAAAATGAAAACGAGAAGATTCTCTGCAAACAAGGGGAGGTGCAGCCCATGAAACAGCATTACGTCATGCCCGTGGGGGTGGACGATTTCAAGCGGGTAAGAGAGGAATACTACTATGTGGACAAAACGGACTTCATCAAGGCCCTCATAGACGGCCATGCCCAAGCCACCCTCCTTACCCGTCCCCGGCGCTTTGGCAAGACCTTGGCCATGAGCATGCTCTACTATTTCTTCACTCTGGAAAACGCCCGGGAAAACCGCAGACTTTTTGAAGGGTGCAAGATTGAACGGGCGGGAGAAAAGTATATGGCGCTGCAGGGCACGCGACCTGTGATATTCCTTATCCTAAAGGATATAAAGCAAGCAACTTTCCCGGAGATGCTGAAAAGTTTCAGCACCGTCATGCAGGAGGCCTACCGCGCCCATGCCTACCTTCAGAAGGGCGATCTCCTGGATGAGTACGAAAAGGATTATTTCAAGACCATCATGTCACGACAGGCAGATAGCGTAGACCTGCAGATTTCCCTGAAAAATTTGATGGTGTGGCTGCAACGCTATCACCAAAAGCCTGTCGTAGTGCTCATGGATGAATACGATGCCCCCATCCAGACCGCTTGGGATTATGGCTACTATGACCAAGCCATCATCTTCATGCGCAACTATATGAGCAACGCCCTAAAATCCAACCAAAGCTTGGACTTCGCCGTTATCACGGGAGTGCTGCGCATCGTCAAGGAAAGCATTTTCAGCTCCTTGAACAATCTCGATGTGTCCAGCGTGGCCTCCGGTGCTCACGCAGATGCCGTAGGCTTCACTCACGATGAAATAGCCGGAATAGCTGCCGACTGGGGTTGCCAGAAAAAAATGGACCAGATAAAAGAATGGTACGATGGCTACAACTTTGTCGGCCAAGAAATCTATAACCCTTGGTCTGTGATATCTTACTTCAGGCACAATTGCCGCCCGGACACCTATTGGGTCAACACTTCCGGCAACACCATCCTGCGACACCTGCTGGAAAATGCCTCCCGCGAGCAGTCCGAGCAGCTCACCGCTCTCATTCATGGGAAAAAAATAGGCACCGTCCTGAACGAGGGCGTCATCTACAGGGATATCTACAAAAACACCAGCGCCCTGAACACCCTGCTCCTGACCACGGGCTACCTGACCATGGTGGACTATCCTGTGCCTGGAGAATTGGTCAAGGACTGCACCCTGAGAATCCCCAACAAGGAAGTCAGGGTCCTGTTCCAGCAGGAGATCATGAAATATCTGGAGTCCAGCATTTCCTGCCCCGACCTCCTCATCCAACTGGCCAAAGCTCTCCTTTCAGGAGACACGGCGGCCTTTGCCGAAGGCTTGGAAACATTTCTCCGACGCATGGCCAGCTTCTACGACACCGCCAACCGGGAAAGTTTTTACCACGGTCTGGTATTGGGGCTTTTGGCGGTTCTGCTCCCCAAATATGAAGTGGTATCCAACAGGGAAAGCGGCTGCGGCAGGTTCGACCTGGCCATATACCCTGCCAAGGGACAGGATACGGGAGTCATCATGGAATTCAAGGTGGCGGATAGTGAAGCCAGCCTTGAGGAGAAAGCCCGGGAAGCCCTGTCGCAAATTGAGGAAAAAGACTACCTTGCCGAGTTCACACAGCGAGGCGTCGGTTCCGTGTGGCAGTACGGCATTTCCTTCTGGGGAAAGAAGTGCCATGTCTCGGCCAAGGCAAGCTGATTGCTGCCTGAAATGTAATCGGAAAACTGATGCCAGAGTCGGAAATGCTGAAAAGTTTCAGCACCGTTATGCAGGAGGATATGATATGCGCTATTTGATCGTAGGAGCCGGAGGTACCGGGGGCGCTTTTGCGGCCTTTTTGCAGAAAGCCGGGCTCGATGTGACGTTGATTGCCAGGGGCGAGCACTTGCGAGCCATCCGCGAGCAGGGACTGCGGCTGGAGCTGCCGGAAAGCTCCTTCGTGGTGCAGCCAAAGGCAGAGAATATGCCCTCCTATGTGCGGGGACGGCAGGATGGCAGCAATCCGGCGCCGGATGTGATTCTTGTCTGCGTGAAATACTATTCCCTGCCGGAAACGATCAGCTTTCTGCGCGCTGCGGCGGACAGCCGCAGCATCATCATCCCGATACTGAATGTCTATGGCACGGGCAGCCGTATGCAGGCGGAGCTGCCGGAGCTGATGGTGACAGACGGCTGTATGTACATCGTCAGCCGCAAGGCTGCGCCGGGAGTCATCCGGATGGACGGTCCCTTGTTCCGGGTCGTATACGGGCTGCGGCAAAATACGCCGGCGGAGGCCAGGGCCAAAGCGGAGCCGGTCCTGGAGCAGGCAGACAAGGAGTTGGGGCAGGCTGGCATTCAGGTAGTGCATTCGCGGCAGGTGGAGGACGATACCTTCCGCAAATTCACGCTGATTTCGCCGATGGCCACGCTGGGAGCGGTTTACGACACCAAAGCCAGAGATATGCAGCCGGGAGGCGCGCATCGGGAGGAGTTCGCGGCACTGGCAGGAGAGCTGGCTGCCCTGGCCGCTGCGCTGGGCATCAGCCTGCCGCAGGACATCGTGGCGAAGAATCTCCACATCATCGATCATATGGCGCCGGACAGTACGGCCTCGATGCAGAGGGATGTAGCGGCCGGGCGTGAATCGGAGGTCGACGGGCTGGTACATGCCGTTGTACGTATGGCAGACGAAGCCGGCATCCAAGTGCCCCATTATCAGGAATTGGCCGAGATTCTATCAAAACGAGGAGTACAGTAAGAAAAGAGGTTCTGTCACATGGTTTTTCCAGTTGAAGTTTGCAAATATATCCCAACCTTTTCCTATTTTTATATCGAAGATGAGAGCAAACATGGTTTCCTCGTGGATCCGGGGGCGGAGTCGGAGAAGCTTTGGTCCGTGATACAGGAACGGAAGTTCCATATCGAGGGCATCCTGCTCACTCATGGGCACTTTGACCACATCGGCGCGGTCAACGCCCTGCAGGAAAAACTGGCCTGTCCCGTCTATATGCAGCGGCACGGCAGGGACTATGCGGAGAATCCCGCCTGGAATCTCTCCGACTCCTTCCAAGAGCCCATCCGCCTGAAGGATGTGACCTATCTGGAGAACCACGCCGCCGTCGCCCTCAAGGAACAGCCCGCCTTCTCCGTGGAGCTCATCGAAACGCCCGGCCACACAACGGACGGCGCCATCTACTATGCAAAAAAAGACGGCGTCGCCTTCGTAGGCGACACCATCTTCCAAGGCAGCTACGGACGCACCGACCTCCCCGGAGGTGACATGAGGACTCTCCTGACGAGCATCAAACACACCGTCCTCGCCCTCCCCGACGAAACCCTCCTGCTCTCCGGCCACAGCGGCCCTACCACCGTAGCGGCAGAACGTCCGAATTTCTAGCGGCGCAAATTCCATATGCCCTGCTGCACCGGTCACTGGAAAAATTTCGCATAATACCCTTGGACGAAGATTGCCAGAACGATGAGCGGCAGGACATAGCTCACATAGAAGCGGAGCCACTTCGGGAACGCAATGCCCTTCCCGGTATCCGCCTCGCGAATGAAATTGTCCCATCCCCAGCCGTAGCGGCTGGTGCAGAAGAGCAGGTAAATCACGCTGCCGATGGGCAGGAGGTTGTTGCTCACCAGAAAGTCCTCCAAGTCCAGAATGCAGCTGCCCTCCCCCAGCGGCTGTATGCCGCTCAATACGTTAAACCCCAGCAGGCAAGGCATCGAGAGCAGAATGATGATTGGGATCCCCCGCGAGATGATGATTTTGCGATCCTTCCTGAGCAGCTCCAAAAAGCAGCAGACAATATTTTCGAACACCGCGATCACCGTGGAAAGAGCCGCAAAGAGCATGAAAAGGAAGAACAGGGTTCCCCAGAGCCGTCCCAGCGGCATGTGGTTGAACACGTTCGGCAGCGTTACGAACAGGAGGCTCGGCCCGCTGCCGGGATTCACGCCGAAGTTGAAGCACGCAGGGAAAATAATCATCCCCGCCATGAGCGCCACAAAGGTATCCAGCAGAATCACCCAGATGGCCTCGCCGGTCAGCCGCTTGGATTTCCCGATATAGCTCCCAAAGATTGCCATAGAGCCGATACCGATGCTCAGCGTGAAGAACGCCTGCCCCATCGCCGCGAATACGACCTCCTGCACCCCGAACTCCATGAGCCTGCCAAAATCAGGATAGAGATAGTACCGGAGCCCTTCGCCGCTGCCCGGCAAGAGGATGGAATTGACGGCAAGGAGCACCATAAGCCCCAGCAGGCAGGTCATCATGGACTTCGTGATGCGCTCCACGCCCGTGCGGACGCCGAGATAGCAGACCCCGCCGCCAAGGAGCACGATGATCGCCATGTTGATGAAGAGCGTCACGGGATCCGCCAGCAGCCCGCCGAATGCCTGCCCGATTCCTTCGGCATCCAGCCCCTCGAAGCCGCCCGTTGCCATCTTGAAAAAATAGTAAAGCATCCAGCCGGAAACCGTCGTATAGAACATCATCAGCAGCAGATTCCCGGCGACAGCCCCATATTTGTAAAGATGCCATTTTGTCCCCTTCGGCTCCAGCGCCTCAAAGGACATTGCCACGCTATGGTGACTCGCACGTCCTACCGCATATTCCGCCACCATGATGGGAAGCCCCAAGATCGCCAGAAAGACCAGATAGATGAGCACGAAGGAAGCCCCTCCATACTGCCCCGTGATGAACGGGAACCGCCAGACATTCCCCAGCCCGATCGCGCATCCCGCCGATACCAGAATAAAGCCCATTCTGGTGGAAAAACCATTTCTGCTCAACAAAATCAATCCTTTTCCTACTTCTTAAAAAACACTGTTCGATGATTTTACCACATTTTCTGCCAAATATCCACTCCCCCGCAAAAAGCCCACCCAAATCAGAAAAAACTGGATTTTTCCGACAGAACAGGGTATAATAAGGGATGTTTTCATTTCACATTCAAAAAGGTGGGGTATCTCATGCATGTATCCAAAAAATTCCGGGCGCTGATCCTCGGCGCCGCAACGCTCTTGACGGCCGGCCTGCTTGCGGGCTGCGGGGCAGACCAGTCCGCAGGCAGCTCCGGCGCCAAGTCCCACAAGGTAGGCATTGTGCAGCTTGTGGAGCACAATGCTCTGGATGCGGCCAACAAGGGCTTCGTGGACGGGCTCAAGGAACGCGGCTTTGAAGAGGGCAAGAATATCGAATTCGATCGCCAGAACGCACAGGCGGATCAGTCCAACCTGCAGAACATCGCCCAGCGCTTCGTGAGCGCGAAGCTGGATCTCATCTGCGCCATCGCAACGCCTGCGGCGCAGACCATCGCCAATGCAACAAAGGATATCCCCATCGTCGGCACAGCCATTACCGACTATGAGGGCGCAAAGCTCGTCGCCTCGAACAAGGAGCCCGGCAGGAATGTCACAGGCACCAGCGACATGAACCCCATCAACGAGCAGGTCGATCTTTTGATCAAGCTCTGCCCGAATGCCAAGACCATCGGCACCATCTACTGCTCCAGCGAAGTCAACTCCGAGGTACAGGTCAAGAAGATGACCGAGTACGCGGAGTCCAAGGGGCTCACGGTCAAAATCGCCACGATTTCCACCGTGAACGACCTGCAGCAGGCAGCACAGAGCCTCGTGAACGACGTGGACGCGTTCTATGAGCCGACGGACAATATCGTCGCATCCGCCATGCCCACCCTCATCGCCATCACAGATGCCGCCAAGAAGCCGGTCATCTGCGCTGAGGAAAACATGGTAAAGGCAGGCGGCCTTGCCACCTACGGCATCGACTACTACAAGCTCGGCGTGCAGACGGGCCACATGGCCGCTGACATCCTGGAGGGCAAGAACAAGCCCGCTTCCATGTCCATCGAGCTTGCCAAGGATCTGAAACTCACCATCAACAAGAAGAATGCCGACCTGCTCGGCATCACCCTTCCGGATGACCTGCTGAAAAAGGCAGACGTCATCGAGTAAGGAACCGGATTCATGAAAGGCTGTTGCATGCAGCGCGTGCAACAGCCTTATTTCTTCGGGGCTCTCCCCATGATTGGAGTTAATTCTTATGGATTTAATGATTGCCACCGTTTCGCAGGGCCTCCTCTGGGCACTCCTTGCGATCGGCGTTCATCTGACCTTCCGCGTGCTGGATATCGCGGATCTTACCGTAGAGGGCAGCTTCCCGCTTGGCGCGGCGGTTGCCGCTACGCTTCTGACCTCCGGCTGGTCGCCGATCCCCGCCATTGCCATGGCATGCTTCGCAGGCATGCTGTCCGGCGTCGTGACCGGATTTCTCTGCACGAAGCTCAAGATTCCCGCCCTGCTTGCGGGCATCCTCACCATGATCGCGCTCTACTCCGTGAATCTGCGCGTCATGGGCAAGGCGAATCTCCCCCTGCTGCAGCAGGAGACCATCTTCACGGCATATCAGCCCGAGGGCATGGCCATGCCGCTCACTGTCCTGCTCATCGGCTTTGTCATCGTCCTGCTCATCAGCGTTGCCTACTATATCTTTTTCGGCACGGAGATTGGCGCGGCCATCCGCGCCACAGGCTGCAACCCGCATATGATCCGGGCAAACGGCATCAACACGGATGTCATGGTCGTCTTGGGGCTCCTGTTCTCGAATGGCCTGGTCGCCATTTCCGGCGCCCTTGTCGCGCAGAGCAACGGCTTCGCCGATGTGGGAATGGGCGTCGGCACCATTGTCATCGGTCTTGCCTCCGTCATCATCGGGGAGGTGCTGTTCGGCACGCGCAGCTTCAAGAACTGCCTCATCTCCGTCATCCTCGGCTCCATCGTCTACCGCATCGTCATTGCCGCCGTGCTGCAGATGGGCATGCCGCCCAACGACCTGAAGCTCTTCACGGCAATCCTTGTTGCCATCGCCCTTTCCCTGCCCCTCATACAGGCAAGATTCAACCGGCTGAAAAAGGGGGCGCACTGACATGCTGACCATTACACACATCTCCAAGACCTTTAATCCCGGCACCATCACGGAAAAGGCCGCCCTCCGCGACGTTTCCCTGCATCTTGCGCCGGGGGACTTCGTGACCGTCATCGGCGGCAACGGCGCGGGAAAATCCACCCTCATGAATTCCATTGCCGGAACCTTCCCCGTGGATACGGGAAGCATCACCATCGACGGCACAGACATCACGAAGTGGAAGGAGCACAAACGTGCCAGATTCATCGGCCGGGTATTTCAGGATCCCATGATGGGCACTGCCGCGAATATGATGATCGAGGAAAATCTGGCGATTGCCTCCCGCCGCGGCAAACTGCCTACGCTGCGCTGGAGTTCCCAAAGCAGCGAGCTC
>CALGGN010000389.1 GCA_937915915.1 uncultured Selenomonas sp.
GTCTGGCGGTCGCCGATGATGAGCTCGCGCTGGCCGCGGCCTATGGGTATCATGGAGTCGATGGCCTTGAGGCCGGTCTGCAGCGGCTCATGGACGGACTTGCGGTCCGCAATGCCTGGCGCCTGGAACTCTACCGGGCGATACTCCGCCGTGCTGATGGGGCCTTTGCCGTCAATCGGACGGCCCAGCGCATCCACGACGCGGCCGATCATGGCCTCACCCACAGGAACCTGCATGATGCGCCCCGTGCGCTTGACCGTATCGCCTTCCTTGATCTCCGTGTCGCCGCCGAGAATAACCGCGCCGACGTTGTCCTGCTCAAGGTTCAGGACCAGTCCATATACATCGTTGCCAAAATCGAGAAGCTCGCCTGCCATGGCCTTGTCGAGACCATGCACGTGGGCGATGCCGTCGCCGATTTCAATAACGGTACCCACATCATCAACATTCAGATCCACATGGTAGTTCTTGATCTGATCCTTGATGATGGCTGTTATTTCTTCCGGATTCATTTTCATAACTTTGCTGTCACCCCAGTTTCATCAATTCGATGTCAAAAGCTCTCTTCTGAGTTTCTCGAGACGTCCCGTCACACTGCCGTCGATGCGCTTGTCGCCAATCTTGACGACTACGCCGCCAATGAGACTTTTGTCCTCGTGCAAGCGGAGCTTGACCTTCTTGCCTGTGACAGTCGCCAGCTTCTTCGCAAGCTTTTCCTGCTGAGCGCTTCCCATCGCGCTCGCCGTCGTGACATCCGCGATGACAATGCCCCTCGCCTGGTTGGAAAGACCGCGGAAGTCCTCCTCAATCGCATCGAAAATGCCGATGCGGCGCTTGTCCACCAAAAGCAGCAGGAAATTCATGATGGTATCGGAAAGCTCGCCCTGATAGCATTTCATCAGGAGCTCCTTCTTCGCCTTCCGCTCGATCTGCGGATTCTGGAAGAAGCCGCGGATCTCCGCGCTCTGGAAAAGATCCTCCCGCACACCTGCCAGCTCATCACCATAGGCCTCAAGCTTGTTCTCCTCTTGGGCAATCTCGAAGATCGCCTTGGAATATTTACGTGCAAGCTGTAAGTTTAGCATGACAGATCACCAATCTTCTTCGAATCAAGCTGATCGATGAATTCGCCGATGATTGCTTCGTTCTCCTTGGCATCCATGTTCTTGGCAATGATCTTGCCTGCGGCTGCCATGGCAAGCGCACCGAACTCATCCTTGAGCTGCTCCACCGCGCGCTCGCGATCCCGCTGGATCTCTTCCTGCGCAGCTTTCCGCATCTGCTCGATTTCCTGTTTTGTCGCCTGAATGCTCGCCTCATGCTCCTCACGGGCACGTTTCTCCGCCTTGTCGACGATTTCCTGTGCCTTGGCATGAGCATCCTTGAGCTGATTCTTATATTCGTTGAGGGTTGCCTCGGCAGCGGCCGCATCTGCGTCCGCCTTCTGGATGCTCTCGGCAATCTTGTCCTCACGTTCCTTCAGCATGCGGACCACCGGCTTGTAGGCCACGGCCCGCAGGATGGCAACGAGGATCAGGAAGTTCAGGATCTGCGCAAAGAATGTCGCATTAAGTTCTATCAATTCCTATGCCTCCTTTTCCGACTCGTACCTCCAAAGGAAATTACTTGATCAGCGGATTCGCATAGAGCATGATGAGGGCAACGACCGCCGCGATGATCGCCATCGCCTCGATCAGACCAACGGAAATCAGCGTGTTGGTGAAGAGGGTGTTCTTTGCCTCCGGCTGACGGGTGATGCCGTCAATGAAATGGGATGTGACAAGACCGTCGCCGATACCTGCGCCAATCGCTGCGAGACCCATCGTAATACCTGCGCCGACCAGAGCGGCTGCGACCATGATTGCGTTTTCCATGAAAAAATCCTCCTTAAATACAGATAAAATAAACAGACTACTCTTCCTCTTCTTTCAGCGCGTTGGCCAGATACGCCATCGACAGCATGGTGAAGATAACCGCATGAACACAGCTGATAAAGATACTGAACATCAGCCATACCACCGACGGAATCGGCATCCAGACCGGCATCAGCTTCAGCAGGACGATAATCAGGATCTCGCCTGCCAGGATATTGCCGAATAGACGAAAAGCCAGCGTGATCGGCTTCGCGATTTCCTCAATGGCATTGATGATGACAAAGGGCGCAAACGGCTGGAAGAAATGGGCAATGTAATGCCCTCCCTTGAAGTACAGCCCCAGCACATGCACCATGACAACGATCATCAGCGCCAGCCCCAACGTCGTGTTCAGATCGTTCGTCGGCGACGCCAGCGTCGGAATGAGCCCCAGCAGGTTGGAAACCAGCAGGAACATGAACAGCGTGACAATGAGCGGCGCCAGCATGCGTCCGCGCTTTCCCATCATCGCATCGATCTGGCCGTGCAGCCATGTGACAATCATCTCGACGACATTCTGCCAGCCGCTGGGCACCAGCTTCAAGTTGCGCGTTGCCAGAAAGCCGATCAGGATGACGATCGCCATCGCGAGCCACGTCATGGTCAAGGTCTCCGCATTGAAGGTAAAGCCCCCGACCTGCGTAAAGCCACGATGGATGATCCCTTCACTCATAGACATCTACCTCCTTTCGGTGTTGCTTCGGATTCTTGTATCTGATCCTCGCTCCCTCCTTTATTTCCTACTGGCACCCCGAAACTCATCCGTAATCAGATGAACCATGAACAGCAGATAGAACAGCCAAAAGCCTGCCACCACCATGCCGAACACCTCTGCCGAAATCCGGACCGCAGCAAACAGCACGACAAGCAGCACTGCAAGCCGCAGCACAAGCCCCCAAAGCATCTCACGCCTTGCTCCCGAAGCGGAAAGACCCGCGCTTCTCCAGATTCGATAGGCCATGGTCCACGCATACACAGCTGCCGCAAAGTAGCCGATGAAAAGCGCGCCGATGAGATCCGCCCTGCCGTTTGCCGCCAAGGTGATGACCGCCATCAGCGTCACAACGCCAAGGCTTTTCAACATGCGTTTCACGGATGCCAATAAAATTCCCTTCATGCTCCTCCTTCGAACGCGCGCCAGCGCACGCCTCTTCCGAGTCCGCAGGCACATGCAGGCAAACAGCCCGCCATGTACCTATCTATCTTATTTCGACAGATTTTTTTATTTCCCTGCTATATTTTTTAAATATAAAAGTTTTCCTGACAGGAAACCGATTCGGTGATGGTCGCCCTGCATGCCGCTACCCGTTCCGCATTCCCCTTTTTGACGTAGTGGTTCATGAGCCGCACATAGGAGAGGATCTGTGCGCTCCTTTCGATTTCCGGAAGGCGATCCGCCCGATCCTCAAAATAGAATTTCAGCAGCAGCTCCCAAAGCCTGTCCGTCAGTTCCGGAGACATGCCCGTGACCATCCTGTGCCGCACAAAACCTGTATCATCGAAGCGGCGATAGCCCACATAGGTCGCATACAGCGCGGAAAATTCAAAGATGGGCTGCCCCAGCCCCATGCTGTCCATGTCGATGAGGTAGAGCTCCCCATTGCTGTCCACCATGATGTTCTTGGCATGGCAGTCTCCATGCACCAGATGATCGTCATCCGGCACGGCCTCCAACATGGCCTTCAGCTTCCCTGCGCAATCGGCGGGAAGATATTCCCCGATCCGTCGCAGCCGTCTCAGCATCCCATCCCTGCAAGACTCACCGATGGCACGGCTGCCCGCTCCATCCGCAGAAACCTCATGGATGCTTTTCAGAAGCTGCACCATCATTCTCGCATATTCCTCGATGCGCTCCGGCCGGTCGTGGATCAGCGCCGCCAATGTCTCTGCCTCCAGCATCTCGTACACAGCGCCGAAGCGGTTCCCCAGGCGCACGATATCATAGGAAATCGCCGTGGGGATGCCCAGCATGAACACCGCCTTTGCCGCCTCCAGTTCCGTCCGTATCTCTTTCAGCGTGAAATTTTCCCGGTAGGCTTTGATCATCGTATCGCCGTCCATGCGATAGATCTCCCCATTGGCGCCCTCGGACAGCTTCGTGCATCCATCCACAGAGAGCCGCCGCATCATCTTTTCCGTCGGCATCATCTGGGTGATCCCCGTCATCTCGAGGATTTCATAGGCTTCCGGCGACACATCCACAAGGGCAATGCCCTTCATGCGCTTGGCAAGTATCAGAAAGATCCTGAGGCCCATGCTGGAAATATATCTCAACCCGACCAGATTCAATGAAAGCGGCTTCTCAGGGTGAAGCCCCCGCAATTCGTCAATCTGCGCCTGCACCGACCTTGCATTGGCAGCATCTATTTCCCCCACCAAGTAGATGATCTGCCCCTCCTCGTCGCAATCCGAATACGCAATGCTCTTATCCTGCGGATACTCCTGGGGGATCAGCGTCTGATAATAGCGCCAAAAAGCCTGATAAGCCATCGGGTCCGAATGCGAGTAGGGCAGGCAGCCCACACTCTCATCGTATTCCTTCCGCTCCCTGTACTCCGGCAGTCGAAGTCCTTTCCTCATCAGCGCATAGGCAGAGAGCAGCCGCGCCATGCGCTCGCTGCCATCTGCAAAGAAATGCCCTGCAATATCTGCATGAAACTCGATAAAGCAGGCTGTTTCCCACGGATTGGAGAGCGTGCCGCGAAGACGCTCCCAGAGCCTCTCACAGAACCACGAGAACCTTTCGTCATCCTGTGCCGGCTTGCTCACGCCCGCTTGCCCCGCCATCTGCCCAATCCATGCCCGCAGATCCGCCGCGGATGCAAAGCTGTGCTCCCGCATCTCATAGGCAAAGGGCAGCGCATCCTTGATATTTTCGGAAATTGCCTGCCGATATGCTTCCATTGAAACCTTTTCTTCCATAACCGCTCTCCTACACTGTTCCGGTGCGCTTCAACTGGCGGTACAGGCTGTAAATCGCAATGGGAAACCCCAGCAGTATCCCCGCAAACTTCCCTTTCATCCCCAGCCCCAGATGCTCATCCGCCAGATTTCCCAAATACACACAGATGCCAATCACTGCCGCAAGGTAAATGCCGACGCCTGACAGGAAGGAAAAAGCCTTCCAAGTCTGCCGCAGCCCCTCATGAGAATCTTTTTCTGTTGCATGCTGCTCTCGTTTCACCTGCTTCACCTCAATGCACAAATACCACAAAAGCCGCGGCATCACAACCGCGGCTGCTGTTTGCGTTTTAGCGTGCCATGAACACTTCCGGCCGCTCCTTGGCAAAGCCGAAATGGTAAAGAATGCCCTGAACGATGCGCTCGGATGCCTTGCCGTCGCCGTAGGGATTACAGGAACCCGCCATGCGGTCGTACTCTTTTTGATCCGTCAGCAGACGCTTTGCCTCTTCATAGACACGATCCCGTTCCGTCCCTATGAGCTTGACCGTACCGGCCGCCACGGCTTCCGGACGTTCCGTCGTATCCCGCAGCACCAGCACCGGTTTCCCAAGAGCCGGTGCCTCCTCCTGCACCCCGCCCGAATCCGTCAGAATCAGATGGGAGCGATGCATGAGATTCGCAAAAGGCTCATAGTCCAGCGGATCGATCAGGTGTACCTTTTCCAGCCCGCCAAGCTCCTCATTGACCACCTCGCGCACCTTCGGATTCTTGTGGACGGGGAACACGATCTCCACGTCCTCGAATTCCTCGGTCAGCTGCTTGAGCGCCTTATAGACATGCCGCATAGGTGCGCCCAGATTCTCGCGGCGATGCGTCGTCACAAGGATCATGCGCTTTCCCGTGAAATCCAGATCATGCAGGAAGAAGTTCTCAAACTCAAAATCATCCCGCACCGTCTGATGCAGTGCGTCAATGACCGTATTGCCCGTCACGAAAATACGCTCCGACGGCACATTCTCTTTCCGAAGATTTGCCTCGGAAGTATCCGTCGGCGCAAAGTGCAAATCCGCAATCGCTCCGGTGAGCTTGCGGTTCATTTCCTCCGGAAAGGGCGAATACTTGTTGCCGGTCCGAAGCCCTGCCTCCACATGCCCCACCGCGATCTGATGGTAATAGGCCGCCAGCGCCCCCGCAAAGGTGGTTGTCGTATCGCCATGCACCAGCACGATGTCCGGCTGCTCCTGCGCCAGAACCTCATCCAGGCCGTTCATTGCCCTGCTGGTGATATCGAAGAGCGTCTGTCCCGCCGCCATGATGTCCAGATCATAGTCAGGGTGAATGTGAAAGAGGTGCAGCACCTGATCCAGCATCTCCCTATGCTGGGCGGTCACCGCAACGACGGGAAGAATGTCATCCGGGTGCTTCTGCAGTTCCAGTACGACAGGAGCCATCTTGATCGCCTCGGGCCGCGTCCCGAATACCGTCATGACCTTTATTTTCTTGTTGCCCATAGCAAGGAAGCTCTCCTTTCCAAATCACTCAACGCCGCACCGGCTGATTCATGCGAAGGATTCCGATCTTCTTCGCGCCGAACAGCACCGCCACAACCACCAGCCCGACGATCAAAATCGCAAACTGCGGGCTCACCTCGGTCAGCGCGACGGCACTCAGCCCCAGCAATGCGCTGATCACATACATGAGCAGCACCGCCTGCCGCTGCGTAAAGCCCAGATCCAAAAGCCGATGATGCAAATGCCCCTTGTCCGGCTTGAAAATCGGCACACCCCCGCGATAGCGCCGCACAATCGCAAAGGCCGTATCCAGAATGGGAAGCCCCAAAGCGAGAATCGGCACAATCAGCGCAATCGTCGCGGCGCACTTCACCGCACCAATGATGGAAATCCCTGCCAGCATATAGCCTAGGAACATACTGCCCGAATCCCCCATGAAGATGCGGGCCGGGTTGAAATTGTAGTAGAGGAATCCCATGGCCGACCCTGCCAAAGCTGCAGTCAGCACAGCCACCAGCATGATATCCTGCTGCAGCGCAACAAGGAAAATCGTGATGCAGGCAATCGTCGAAACACCTGCCGCCAGGCCATCCAGTCCATCAATCAGGTTTACCGTATTGGTCAAGCCCACGATCCAGAAAATCGTCACAGGAATCGCCATGAACTCCAGGAACAGATAGTCCCCGAAAGGATCCGTGATAAAATCGATCCGCACATCGAACACAACGACCAAGACGGTAGCCGCGATGATCTGCCCCACCAGCTTCACCTTTGCGGGAAGATTCTTATAGTCGTCAATAATTCCCAATAACACAATAAGAGATCCCCCGAACAAAAGCCCGATCAGCTCGTGGGAAACCTCCTCCGTCAGCACATTCAGCGACATGACAACCAGCATGCCCGCCATAAAAGCTATGTAAATCCCGATCCCGCCAATCCGCGGTACGGGCTTTTTATGCACCTTGCGCGCATCCGGCGCATCCATTGCCCCCGTCTTCGCCGCAAACAGAATCACCAGCGGCGTCACCAAAAGCGCCGCGCTGATTGCAATCAAAAACGCCAGCATATAATTCGGCATCAAAACCGCACCTCTCTTCACAAACCTGCTACTGCCTCCGCAGCACCCCCTCATTGTACCTCAGCGCCTATCAGCTGTCAACAAGTATGTTGCGGAAACGCTGATTCATTCAGCGTTTCCCTCTCAATCGTGTATCTCCTCGGGCGAGCACCTCACAATGCTCCCATCGGTCTCATAGTAAACCACCTTCGCAAGCCTGGCGTTCCGCAGCATCCTTCTGCAGAGCAGACATGGCTTCCCTGATGCCAGCGTCCCGTCCGCATTGTATCCGACGATGTAGGCCGTCGCGCCCTCCATCTTTACGGGGTCCGCATTGATGACTGCATTCTGCTCCGCATGAACCGCCACGCAGAGCTCGTAATTCTGCCCCTTCGGCACCTTCAGCCGCTCGCGCTCGCAGATGCCCGTATCGATGCAGTTCGCCTCGCCGCGGGGCGCTCCGTTGTACCCCGTGCTGATGATAATCCGATTCTTTACGATGATCGCGCCGTAGCGCCTTCTGAGGCAGGTCGCCCTCTGCCCAACGGCCTTCGCAATATCCAGAAAATACTCGTCCCAATCCGGCCGAGGCTGCTTTTCCTGTGCCATCCGTCTCACTCTCCGTTTTCAAGGTACCTTCTCGCCAAAATCACTGCCACGAAATCGTCCACCGGAACCGGCGGAACCTGCATCGTGGTCGGCAGCAGACGCCTCCAGCCCGTCGGAGGATGCGCCTTCCAGTATGCCGCTTTTGCCATTTCTGTCGTGCGGTACTCATCCACTACCCTGACCTCAAGCTCCGGCAGGGAGGCGCGGATACGACTCTGCGCCTGACCGCTGGTCGTCCCGTTTCCCAAGAGCAGGATTTCCGGCGCGTAGCTTTCCCTTGCCTGCCGCAACTCCTGCTCAAGCTGCCGCGTCTCAATGACCTTCTGCAGCAGGACCTTCCCGTCTTCCGCCAGCACCGCCATGCCGCATTTATCACGCCCGGGATCGATGGCGGCTATCCTTTTCACATCATGGAGCTTTGCCACTGTTTTCCATGCCCTCCAGCTTAATATTCAAGCGCAAGGGGCCAAGCGCATCGGTTGCACCCCGCGCATAGGCCGAAATCACCACATCCCCTTGCATCTGCTGCAGGGACTGGACCAGCTCAAAGAACGTCTCTCCATCCATGACGCCCACGGAGCCTCGAATTGGATCCGGCAGGATGCCCTTTGCCGTCGCCGCTGCATTGACCTCGGAAAGGAATGCCATCACGATCTGCTCTGCGTCTTTTTCCTCCTTGATCCGATAGGTCTGTGCCGTAATGAATTCATTGTCCTCGTAGATCGTGCGGTTCGGATAAAGCTCCAGCTTTGCGCGCACCGGCTCTCCCCTGACCAGATTCCCCGCCGCGACCACGCGCACCACCATGTCCTGGGAGCTTTCCGAAATGGTCTTGATCGCCGACTCCAGTTCCGGCTGGTATATCCAAAGATCCTCGTCCGATGCATTCTCGCCCAGCCGTTCCGAAACATTCCGCATCGCAAGCTGCGCCATGGATGCCATATCCTCTGCTATCGACGCCTCCGACTGCTCGCTCTGCACCACGCCGCTGGCAAGCACTTCGCCTGCGCGGAAGGTGATGTCTCCCTCGCGGATCGTGATCAGGCCCTCCCGCAGCTGCTGCGTCCGCTCCTCCAGCTCCGCATTCTCGGCAAGCAGCTGTTCCTTTTCCGCAGCCAGTTCCTCATTGTTCGCCGCAAGCTCGTCATTCATCCTCGCCAGCTCATCATTGCGGGCCGTGAGCTCCGTCTTGGCTTCCTCCAGCTGGCGGTTGCCCTCCTTCAGCCGTTCGGATTCCTGCTGCAATGCTTCCTGCTCCTGCTTCAGCTTTTCCTGCTCCGCTTTCATCTTCTCGATTTCCAGCTTGGACTGATAGAGGTCATCCTTGGCTTTTTCCTGCTCTGCCTTTGCCACGGACAGTTCCCTGGATGCATCCACCAGATCCTTGCGCGTCGCTTCCATATTCGCATGGAGCTGCTCCATGCCAAAAAGCGCGGTGCGCACATTTTCGGAGGTCGCGGCCATGACGCCAAAGGTCAGCGTGGTGATGCAGATTCCCGTGAAAATCGTGATGATAATGGAGGTATGCCTTGGCCGCAAGCCGAAGATCGACAGCCTCTTTTTCCCGATCTTCGTGCCCAGCCGATCACCGATGAATGCAATCACGCCGCCCGTCACCACAAGCACCGCAATCAAATAAACGCCATACATAGTCCATTCCCTCCAATATCAGTGGGACGCACGACGCATCAGTACCGTCCCCGCAATCAGTCCAATGATGTTCGGAATCCAGACCGCCAGGATCGGCGTCACGACTCCGCCGCGCCCCAAGGCATTCGCCATGGTCATTGCCGCGTAATACAAGAAAATGATGATAACGCTCATCGCAAAGCCCATGGATGAGCTGTTCCGCGTGGGCTGGAGCCCCAGCGGGATGCCGATCAGCGCAAAGATCAGGCTGGCCATCGGCACCGTAATACGCTGGTACAGCTCCGTCTCGATCTCATTGGTATTGACGAACTGTGTCTGCATGATACGGATCTGCTCCTTCAGCTCCTTCATGGTCATTTCATCCAGACGCTTCTGCGCGCGCACGATCTGGCGCGGCCCCGCCGAAATCGGCAGCGTCTGCGAGCGGAAATGCATGGTATGCATGGTCTGCTGATCCGTCACATCGTAAATGATTCCGTTGTAAAGCGTCCATATCTCGTTGCGCCACTCCGCGTATTCCGCGTTCTCCACATGCGCCACGCGGCCTTCCGCGTCGTACTCCTGCAAGGTCACACCGTGCATCGTCTCCGTCTCGGAGACATAGTCCCTTGCATAGACCAGCTTCTGTATCTTTCCCTCATGGATTTCCTTGAAAATCAGATGCTCCTGGGATTTCATTTCCACATTGCCGCGGATTTCATAATTGAGCACATTGTTGTAGGAGGTATTCGCCCAGGGAACCACATATTCGTTGAACGCAATCGCGCAGACGCTCACGATGCACCCCAGCAGGATCGCAGGTGCCGCAATGCGCGAAAAACCGATGCCGCAGGACTTCATCGCCGTGATCTCGCTGGAGCTCGAAAGGCGCCCAAAGGTCAGCAGAACCGCCAAAAGCATGGACATGGGAAAGGTCCAGATGATGATGCCCGGCAGCCCATAGACAAAAATCTTGACGACAGACGCAAGCGATGCCCCGTAATCCGTGATGTATTCCGCAATGCGGAACAAAGTGCCGGATCCGATGAACACCGCCGAAAACGCGCAGATGCCAAACACGAAGGTCAGCACGACTTCGCGGAAAATGTATTTGTCCAAAATCCGAATATGCATCAGTGCCTCTCCTCTACAACGTAAAGTTGTTGCCCAAATAAAACTTCTTCGCAATCGGGCTGTTCGCGATGGTATTGCTGTCGCCTTCCAGCAGGATCTCCCCGTTATTCAGGATATAGGCGCGATCCACGATATGGAGCGTTTCCCTGACATTGTGGTCCGTGATGAGGATTCCCATGCCGCGCTGCCTGAGATACTGCACGATTTCCTGGATATCCGCCACCGCAAGGGGATCGACGCCCGCAAAGGGTTCGTCCAGCAAGATGAACTGCGGCTCCAGCGCCAGGCAGCGCGCAATCTCGACGCGCCGACGCTCGCCCCCGGAAAGCTCCGTTCCCTTCCGATCCCGCACATGCCCGATGTGGAATTCTTCCAGCAGCGACGTGAACCGATTTTTCTGCTCCGCCTTGGAAAGATCCATCGTCTCCAGAATCGCCATGATATTCTCTTCCACCGTAAGTTTGCGGAAAATGGACGCCTCCTGCGTCAGATAGCTGATACCCAGCGCAGCCCGCCGATTCATGGGGAGGTGCGTGATATTGATGTCCGAAAGATAAACATCCCCCGAGTTGGGCTTTTCCAGTCCGACAATCATGTAGAAGGTCGTGGTCTTGCCCGCACCGTTCGGCCCCAGAAGCCCCACAATCTCCCCTTTTTGCACACGCAGGGAGACGCGATCCACTACCGTCCGCTTCTTGAATCTCTTGACCAGATTCTTTGCCTCGATATGCAAGATGCCATCCCCCTTAAAAGATACTGCTTTATTATTCTACCTTAGTTTGCCCATCTTCTGCAAGATAAACCGTCAGACGGTTTCCGCGCAAGCTGTGATTGTCCTGATAAGCCCATGCGTTCCCGGTGAGTATGGCCTTCCGCTCATCCTTGCCGTAGTAGTCCAGATGGTCGCCGCCAGCTTCCAGATTCTTGGGCGGACTGATCAGATGCGCATTGCCGATGCCGACATAGTGTTCCTCGTCGATCCAGCCCTCCATCATATCCGCGGTCGCCGTGCCATCCTTGCTGCTGACCACGCCGCCTGCAGGAATCACGATGTGTCCGCGGTCATTCGGATAATAGTCGATATGATCCCCCACAAAGGACTTGTCCTCCTTGGTCGCATGGACATTGCCATGGGCCTGCATGTGCCCCTTGCCGTCGTTCTCCGCCCAGTCGCAGGTCACGCGCGCCGTTTCCTTCACGGCAATCACATTGCCCTCCAGCCGCGCCGCCTGCGTATTGACATTGTACATTCCCCTTGTCCCTGTCGCCTTTGCCGTCCCATGCTTCAGCAGCACATTGCCCGTCGCTATGATCTGCCCTGTCTTCATATCGTATTCCACCGTGTCCGCATTGAGCTCCGACGGCTCATCCGCCGCATGGAGCGTCCCCATGCAGAACAGCGGGATACATGCGGCAACTGCCGCGATTTGCTTGAAGCTGCTGTAAAATCTTGGTTTTCTATTCATTCTTCTTTGCTCCTTTTACGATACGCGCGTTGCCCCGGATCCAGAAATGGGAAAAAGCATCCTTGCTCTCGATGCGATCCCCCGTCGCTTCCAGATCGTCCTTTGTGACCTTCACCTTCCCCGACGCAACAAGCATGTCCTCTTTTTCCTGCCAGTCCAGCCGATCGCTGGTGAGCTTCGCCCCGTCCGAGGTCGTTGCGACCACATCCCCATCGATATGGATTTCCTGTTTGTCCTGTTGGTAGATGCCATGCTTTGCCTTCAGCTCGATGGACTTCCCGTCTTCCCGATAGAAATGCCCCACAAGCTCCGTAAGCTCCGTATTGTTGGATTTCAAATCGGTTTCCATGCGCTTCGCTGTGAGATCCCAGATCCGCTTGCCGTTGCGTTCCTCGCTCAGCGTATTTCCATCATATACCATTTTCTTCTCCGTATCAATCACCGGCTGATCCGGAGGCGGCTCCGGCGTTGTACGGATTACCCAGACAACCAGGCATACGAACAGAAGACTTATCGTCCCCAAAAGGATTTTTCCTCTTGTGCTCATGCTGCTTGATCTTCACTCCTTTTTCGATGCCTTCACCGTATGGTGCTTGTTCTTTTTCTGCTGATCCGGCGCAGTGTTCCAACGTTTCTGGAACCAGATCCACTGCGTGGGGTTCTCGCGGATGACCTGCTCCAGTATCTTCGTCATCTTCCGCGTGAATTCATAGAGATCCCGATCCGTGTCCCCCGTATCCTCATAGCGCAGCGCCTCGCCGACCAGGACGCGATGCCGACCGTCCGGACGCCGCAGGATAAATGCGGGAAGGACAGGCGCATGGAATTTATTGGAAAATACCGCAGGCCCCATGGGAGTCGAAGCCGTCTTTCCCAGGAATTCGATGAAGGCGCCGCCGGGACCTGCATCCTGGTCGGCCAGAAAACCAAGGATCTTCCCTTTTTTCAGGGCACGTCCCGCAGCGAGAAGCTCGCTCGTGCCGCGGGAAAAAATCTCCACATGGATGGTAGCGCGCAAATCATTTAAAAGATCCGTATACTGCTGATTGGGCTGGGGCTTCGCAATGGCTGTCACAGGGAGTCCGTTCAAGGTAAATGCCGCAGACAGCCACTCCCAAGTGCCGACATGTCCCGTGAGCACCACGACGCCATGCCCCTCAGCAATGGCCTCCTGCATGCGCTCCAAATGATCGATCTCGATATATTCGTGAAGATTCTCTTCATTCAGGTTCGGCATGTAAAGGATATCCAGCACATTGCGCGCCAGATTCACAAAGGACTCCCGCACCAGTTTCCGGGCTTCTTCCTCGGAAACCTTCAGCGCGGGCATCATCTGGCTCACGGCTCGTTCCCGTTCCTTCTTGATCAGCAGGTAATAGAGATTGCCCAGGATCCTACCGAGGAACAGCAGCAGGTCATACGGCATGCAGCGCACGATCCTGCTCAAGAGCATCAAGCTTTTATATACCATATAGTATCACCTATTGTCCAACTCCTGCCACATCCTGCGCATCCTTGCGCAGATAGTCTGCAAGGATGCCGTCCCACAGGCCCTGCGCCTTTAGGATGAACTCGATGACCTCCCGCACAGCGCCTTTTCCCCCGGGGAATGTGGATACCACCATCGACCTCGCCCGCACTTCCGGCACTGCATCCGCAACCGCCGCCGGGAATCCAACCTGTGTCAGCACGGGAAGATCGATGATATCGTCCGCGATATAGGCAATCTCCTCATCCCGCAGCCCGAACTGCTGCTTGAGCTCCCGATAGGAGGCACGCTTGTCCATCTTCCCCTGCCACACGGCAGAAATATGAAGTTCCTCCGCACGCTTTGCCATCTGGACGGAACTTCGTCCCGTGATGACCGCAGTTTTCAATCCGGCCTTGTGAGCCAAAGTGATGCCCAGACCGTCCCTGCAGAAGAAGGGCTTGAACAGCTCTCCCTCGGGGCCGATATAGATGCCGCCGTCCGTGAGCACACCATCCACGTCGAAGATGATCAGGCGGATTTTTTTCGCACATTCCATTGCATGGCTTCCGATTTCCATTATACCACTCCCTGCCGCAAAAGATCCGTCAGATGCACAATCCCTACCGGATTCCTGTCCCCATCCACCACCGGCAGCACCGTGACCGGACGGGGCTTATGCTTCTCCATGACGGAAAGCGCCGCGGCTGCGAGCTTGTCCTTCGTGATGGTCAGCGGTTCCGCCGTCATGATATGCTCCACGGGTTCGTCCAGGAAGCTGTTGTCCTTCCCGAGTGCGCGGCGGATGATGCCATCCGTGATCAGCCCGACGAACTTGCCTTTCTCATCCACAACGGAGGCGGCGCCCAGCCCCTTCTCCGTCATGACGAAGAGCGCATCCTTTGCCGTCTTGTCGTAGCGCACCAACGGATTGTCCTCACCGCTGTGCATCACATGCTCCACGGTCAGCAGCAGTTTCCGCCCAAGCGCGCCGCCCGGGTGGAACATCGCAAAATCCTGCGAGGTGAAATTCCTTGCCGCCATGAGCGCCATTGCCATGGCATCCCCCATCGCCAGCGTCGCCGTCGTGCTTGCCGTAGGCGCAAGCCCCAGGGGACATGCCTCGCGCTCCACGCTGATGTCCACGAAATAATCGCAGTTCTTCCCTAGGGAGGACTCCCTGCGCCCGCACATCGCAACGATGACCGCGCCGATGCGCCGGATCACGGGCAGGATATTCACGATTTCCGAGGATTCCCCGCTGTGGGAAATCGCGATGACCACATCCTGCTCCGTCACCATGCCAAGATCCCCGTGGAAAGCCTCGCCCGGATGCATGAAAAAGGAGGGCGTCCCCGTACTTGCAAAGGTTGCCGCCATCTTGCGCCCGATATGCCCCGACTTTCCCATGCCTGTGACCACCACACGGGCCGAACAGTCCAGGATCGCCTGCACCGCCCTTTCAAATTCATCATCGATGCGCTCGGTCAGACGCTCCACTGCATCTGCTTCTATCTTCAATGCCTCGATTGCCTTCTCTTTGATCATCGGTTCCCTCGCCTCTTTCAAAGCTTCTTCTTCACGATTTCATGGATGGCAAGCGCATCCTTCAGCATTTCCTCCAGATGATCCAGATACACCATGTTCGGGCCATCGCTCAGGGCTTCCTCCGGATTGTCGTGCACCTCCAGGAACAAACCGTCGATGCCAACGCCGGCCGCCGCCCGCACCAGATATTCCACGAATTCCCGCTTGCCCGAGGAGGTTGCTCCCGCGCCGCCGGGAATCTGCACACTGTGGGTACCGTCAAAAATGACCGGATAGCCGAAGGAGCGCATGATGGGAAGGGATCGCATATCCACCACCAGATTGTTGTAGCCGAAGGAGGCGCCCCGCTCCGTGAGCAGGATCTGATTCGTTCCGCTGCCGTGCAGCTTGTCCACCACATTGCGCATATCCGTCGGAGAGAGGAACTGCCCCTTCTTCACGTTGACCACGCGCCCTGTGACAGCCGCAGCGTGCAGAAGATCGGTCTGACGGCAGAGAAACGCCGGAATCTGCAGGATATCCGCCACCTTCGCGGCGGGCTCCGCCTGCGTTGTCTCATGGATATCCGTCACAAGGGGGACTTGCAGCTCATCTTTGATCTGCTGCAGCATCCTGAGCCCTTCCTCCATGCCGGGGCCGCGGAAACTGTGATAGGAAGACCGGTTCGCTTTATCGAAGGATGCCTTGAACACATAGGGAATCCCAAGGCGCCGCGTAATGTCCTTGATCGTGCGTCCGATATAGAGGCAGCGTTCCAGCCCCTCCAGCACGCACGGGCCTGCCAGCAATACCAGCGGCTCCCCGCCGCCAATCTGAAAGTTTCCTACCTGCACCTTGTTCATCGTTCTGCCACCTTTCCGTCATTCTTCCTATGCTTCTATCCCATTTTCCGATAAATCTCGTTGACCAGCGCCAAATCTTCCGCCGTATCCACGCCGACAAATTTGATGTCTGTCGGAAGCACCCTGATGCGATACCCGTTTTCCAGTGCCCGCAGCTGTTCCAAGGACTCCGCTTGCTCCAGCGGTGTGGGCGGCATCTTGGCATAGCGCAGCAAAAATTCCCGCCGATAGGCATAGATGCCGATATGCTTGTGCACAGGCGCTTTGCCGGCATTTCTCGGATAAGGCATGAGCGACCGCGAAAAGTACAGCGCGTAGCCCTGCAAATCCGTGACTACCTTGACGTTATTGGGGTTCTTCATCTCTTCCTCGTCCGTCATGGGCGTCATGACCGTGGCCATTTGAAGCGCCCTATCCTCTTCGAACAGGACGGCCAGTCGGTTGATGAGTTCCGGATCGATCAGCGGTTCATCTCCCTGCACGTTGATGATCAGCTCCATGTCCGCATAGGCCGCAGCAACCTCCGCTAATCGGTCTGTGCCAGTCGGGTGATCCGCTGCGGTCATCATGGCCTCACCGCCGTGGGCACGCACAGCCTCGCAAATCCTTTCATCATCCGTAGCAACCAGCACTTTCTCCACACGATCGGCCTGCACAGCGCGTTCATATACACGGCAGATCATCGGCTTGCCGGCAATATCCAACAGCGGTTTGCCGGGCAGCCGTGTAGAGGCGTAGCGCGCCGGAATCACACATAAAGTCCTCATTCTGCATCCATCCTCCCAAGAATCGTCCTGTTTCTACGCTTCAGGACCGCTCGTTTGTCAGCGGGGCCTTGCCCGTCTTTGCCGCCAGTTCTTCCCGCAGCTTCATTCTGAGTTCTTCCGCGCCTGACTGGAACATGACCTCCACACAGATGACATAGATGGGGATATCCCAGTTCGCACGCGCCACCTCCGTCGGAATCTTCACGGCGTCCTTCTCCGTGATGACAATGGCTTCCGCTCCCTGCGCCTCCGCCTGCTGCAATACGTCCTGCATCTCGCGCATCGTATAGTCATGATGATCGGGATAGCGAAGGCTCTCAATGATGACAGTCCCCAAATCGCTCAGCGTCTGCTCAAAGGAGGCAGGATTTCCGATGGCGGACACCGCCACGATATGCTTTCCCCGAATCCGCTCCACCGGGATTCCCTCGCCCGCGATGTCCACATACCAATCCGCAAGCGGGATAAAGCAGCGCGGCTGGTGGATGCTCTCCACGATCTGTGCGTTTTCGTTGTAATGATGCACGGTGTTCTTAATGTACTCGCAGGAGCCGACAGCCGCCTGGTCCACCTTCGTCATGAGGCAGACATCCGCGCGGCTGATATGAGACATGGACTCGCGCAACGTGCCGCGCGGCAGGATATAGCCGTTTCCGAACACATTCACCGCGTCCACCAGCAGGATATCCATATCGCGCTTGAGCTGCCAATGCTGGTAGCCATCATCGAGGATAGCCACCTCCGCGCCGAAATGCTCGATGGCATAGCGTCCCGTCAGGGCACGCTCCGCGCCGATGAGCACCGGCACATTGGGCAGATGCTTTGCCAGCATGTAAGCCTCATCGCCTGCTTCGGAGGCATCCATATGCAGCCGTTCCCCATCCGATACGATGCCGACCTCTCCGTGCCACTTCGCGCGGTAGCCGCGGTTCAGGATCACGACACGGTAGCCCATATCGCGGATTTCCCTAGCCAGCCGCTGCGCCGTCGGCGTTTTGCCCGTGCCGCCCACCGTGATATTTCCCAGACTGATGACATAGCAGTCCAAACTTTGCCGGCTGAACAAGCCAATCTTATATCCTGCCAGCTTCAGATTGACCAGCTGCGCATAGATCAAAGAAAAAACATACAGCACGGATAGAATGATTCTTTGTGATATACCTTGAACTTCACTCGTATGTATCAAAGAACTAAAGTATGTCTGTAAATTTTCAACTTTTTCCGTTGCGCGGATGTGCTGTGCATTTTCTTTTGCTTCATAATTTGTCAGCATTTCCCTGAGCAATACGGCGGATTTTCGAGATGCACCTTTATTTTCTCCAACAATCGCCAAGGTCTCAGCTTCCATCCGATGCCGATGTTCCGGATCATCAAAGAGCTGCACGACCTCCTGCTCCAGCTCATCCGCATCCTTGACCGTGATGCAGGCATTCCGCTTGGCGAAGAGGGCATGGGTGTCCTTGAAATTGAACATATTGTGCCCGACGATAATCGCCTTGCCATGGGCTGCAGGCTCCAGAATGTTGTGCCCCCCATGGGAAATCAGGCTGCCGCCCACGTAGATGACGTCTCCGATGCTGTAGACCTTGCCAAGCTCGCCAATGGTATCCAGAATCACGATGTCCTCGCCGGCGCCCCACTTCTC